>JAIQFR010000037.1 GCA_020073205.1 Terriglobia bacterium | reverse complement strand
ACTCCACGTGCGCCGTCGCGATCGTGATCCCCCGCGCCTTCTCCTCCGGCGCGTTGTCGATCGAGTCGAACGACCGTACCTGGATCTTCGGGTTCAGCTTCGCCAGCGCCATCGTGATCGCCGACGTCAGCGTCGTCTTCCCGTGGTCCACGTGCCCGATCGTCCCCACGTTCACGTGCGGCTTCGTACGCTCGAACTTCTCCTTGCCCATCGCTCCCGTCCCTCCAGCGCGTTGCGCCGTCTAGCGCCGCGCCGTTCCCGTCACCCGGGCCACCACTTCCTCGCTGATCGCCTTGGGAACCTCTTCGTAGTGGGAGAAATGCATCGTGTAGTTCCCACGCCCCTGGGTCATGGAGCGCAGATCGGTGGCGTAGCCGAAGATCTGCGCCAGCGGCACCACCGTCCGGATCGCCTGGAGGCCCGGTCGGGACTCGAGGCTCTGGATCCTGCCGCGCCGCGAGTTGAGGTCCCCGATCACCTCGCCCATGTACTCGTCCGGGACCACCACCTCGAGCCGCATCACCGGCTCGAGGAGCGCGACGCCGGCCCTGCGGCAGGCCTCCTTGAAGGCCATGGAGGCGGCGATCTTGAACGCCATCTCCGAAGAGTCCACCTCGTGGTACGAGCCGTCGTAGAGCTCCACCTTGACGTCGGTCATCGCGTAGCCGGCGAGGACGCCCCCCTCCATCGCTTCGCGGGCCCCGGACTCGACGGCCGGGATGAACTCCCGCGGGATCGACCCGCCGACGATGGAGTTCTCGAACACGAACCCGCCGTCGCGCCCGGCCGGCTCGATGCGGATCTTCACGTGACCGTACTGGCCGCGGCCGCCGGTCTGGCGCACGTAGCGTCCTTCGGCGTCCGCGGCGCCGCGGATCGTCTCGCGGTAGGCGACCTGCGGCTGCCCGACGCTCGCGGCCACGCCGTGCTCCCGAAGGAGCCGGTCCACGAGGATCTCGAGGTGAAGCTCTCCCATCCCCGCGATCAGCGTCTGGCCGGTCTCGGGGTCGGTCTGCACGCGGAACGTCGGATCCTCCTGGAGCAGCTTGGCCATCCCGGCGCCCAGCTTCTCCTGGTCGGCCTTCGTCTTCGGCTCGATGGCGAGCCGGATCACCGGCTCCGGGAACTCCATGGACTCGAGCAGCACGGGGAACTTCGGGTCGCAGATCGTGTCGCCGGTGGTCGCGTTCCTCAGGCCGACGATCGCGGCGATGTCGCCCGCCCAGACCTCCTTGATCTCCTCCCGCTTGTTCGCGTGCATCTTGAGGAGGCGGCCGATCCGCTCCGAGGTCCGGCGCGCGGTGTTCCAGACCGGGTGGCCCGTGGCGAGGGAACCGGAGTAGACCCGCACGAAGGAGAGGTGCCCGACGTACGGGTCGCTCATGATCTTGAACACGAGGCCGGCGAACGGCTTGCCGTCGTCGGCCGAGAGCAGGACCGGCGAGCCGTCCTTCGGGTTCGTCCCCTCGACCGGCGGGATGTCCAGGGGGGACGGGAGATAGTCCACGACCGCGTCGAGCAGCGGCTGGACTCCCTTGTTCCGGAACGCGGCGCCGCAGGTCACCGGCGTGATCTTGAGGGCGCAGGTCCCCTTCCGGAGCGCGGCGCGGATCTCGGCGGGAGCGAGGGGCTCGCCGGCGAGGTACTTCGCCAGCACGACGTCGTCCATCTCGCAGGCCGCTTCGACGACCTTCTCGTGGGCCGCCGAGGCGGCGGCGCTCATCTCCTCGGGAATGTCGGCGAGCGTGAACCCCGAGCGCGGAGAGTCGTCCTCCCAGAGCATCGCGCGCATTTCGACCACGTCGATCGCGCCGCGGAACGTCTCCGCCGCGCCCCACGGAATCTGCACGGCGACCGGCCGCGCGTGGAGGCGCTCGGTCATCATCCTGGACACGCGGTCGAAATCGGCGCCGGCCCGGTCCATCTTGTTGACGAACGCGATGCGCGGAACCCGGTACTTGTCCGCCTGCCGCCAGACCGCCTCGGACTGCGGCTCCACCCCGCCGACGGCACAGAAGACCGCCACCGCGCCGTCCAGCACCCTGAGGGAGCGCTCGACCTCGGCGGTGAAGTCCACGTGCCCGGGGGTATCGATGATGTTGATGCGGTGGTCGTTCCAGAAGCAGGTGGTCGCGGCGGAGGTGATGGTGATTCCCCGCTCCTGCTCCTGGACCATCCAGTCCATGGTCGCGGTCCCCTCGTGGACCTCTCCGAGCTTGTAGGTGATCCCCGTGTAGAAGAGGACCCGCTCGGTGGTCGTGGTCTTACCGGCATCGATGTGAGCCATGATGCCGATATTCCGGATCCTCTCGAGGGGTGTCTGCCGCGCCATGTCAAAGAACCGTCCGCTCCCGCCGCGCGGGAGCGCCTTGCCCGAAACGACCTACCAGCGATAGTGCGCGAACGCCTTGTTCGCCTCCGCCATTTTGTGGGTGTCTTCCTTCTTCTTGAACGCGCCGCCTCGGAGCGCCGAGGCGTCCAGCACTTCATTGGCGAGCTTCTCCTGCATGGACTTCTCGCCGCGATCGCGGGAATACCCGATCAGCCAGCGGATCGCCAGTGCGGTCCGGCGCTCCGGCCGGACCTCCACGGGGACCTGGTAGTTCGACCCGCCCACGCGCCGCGACTTCACCTCGAGGACCGGCTTCACGTTGTCGAGAGCCTTGCGGAAGATCTTGACCGGGTCTTCCTTCGTGCGCTCCTGGACGATGTCCATCGCACCGTAGAAGATCCCCTCCGCCACGGCCTTCTTGCCGTCGTGCATCAGGCAGCTGATGAACTTGGTCACCAGCGGCGACTGGAACACGGGATCCGGGAGCACCTCCCGCTTCGCCACGTACCCTCGTCTGGGCATTCCCGCTCTCCCCTAGGACTTCGGCCGCTTCGCGCCGTACTTCGACCGGCTCTTCCGCCGTCCCTCGACGCCCATGGCGTCCAGCGTGCCGCGGATGACGTGGTAGCGCACTCCCGGCAGGTCCTTCACGCGGCCGCCGCGGATCATCACGATGGAGTGCTCCTGGAGATTGTGCCCCACCCCGGGGATGTAGGTCGTGACCTCGATGCCGTTCGTGAGTCGGACCCGCGCGACCTTTCGGAGGGCGGAGTTCGGCTTCTTGGGGGTCGACGTGTACACCCGGGTGCAGACCCCGCGCCGTTGCGGGCACGACACGAGGGCCGGGCTCTTGGTGCGGTTCTTGACCGTCTCCCGCCCGATGCGAACCAGCTGGCTGATCGTCGGCACCGTTCTCACTCTCCTCCGTCCCGCGAGCGACACGACCCCGCGCGACACGATCGCGTGCAAAACCCGGTGAGTCTAGCAGACCCCCCGGAGCCCGGTCAAGCCCCGAGCGCGCCGCGTCTTGCCTTCGCGGCCGCGCGTCAGGCCGATTTCCCCCCCGGCTCGCCCCCGGCGGCCGCGGCGGCGGCGGCGCGGAGCATCTCGGCGAAGCGGTCGGTGTCCAGGTCGACCTCGGGCTCCGCCACCTCCTCCGGGATCTCCTCCTCGATGTCCTCGGGCGGAGGCGGCCCGTCGGGCGCGATCTGGAGCCCGTGGTACGACTCCATGCCGGTCCCCGCCGGGATGAGCCGGCCCATGATCACGTTCTCCTTGAGGCCGCGCAGGTAATCCACCTTTCCCGAGATGGAGGCCTCGGTCAGGACCCGCGTGGTCTCCTGGAAGCTCGCCGCGGAGATGAACGAGTCGGTGCTGAGCGACGCCTTGGTGATCCCCAAGAGGAGCGGCCGGCCCCGGGCGGGTGCGCCTCCCGCTGCGAGCACCCGCTCGTTCTCCTCGACGAACCGGAACTTGTCCACCTGCTCGTCGACGATGAACTCCGTGTCGCCGACGTCCTCCACCTTGATCCACCGCATCATCTGCCGGATGATCGTCTCGATGTGCTTGTCGTTGATGTTCACGCCCTGGAGGCGGTAGACCTCCTGGATCCCGTCCAGCAGGTACTTCTGGAGCTCGCGCTCCCCGAGGATCTCCAGGATCTTGTGCGGGTCCTTGGGACCGTCGGTGAACGCGTCGCCCGCACGCACCCGCTCCCCCTCCTGGACGTTCACGTGCAGCCCACGCGGGATGCTGTACTCGCGCTCCTCGCCGTCGTCGGTCCTCACGATGATCTTCCGCGAGCCCTTCACGATCTCGCCGTAGTGCACCGTCCCCTCGACCTCGGCCATGACCGCCGGGTCCTTGGGGTGCCTCGCCTCGAAGAGGTCCACGACGCGCGGCAGGCCGCCGGTGATGTCCTTCGTCTTCGTGGTGGCGCGCGGGATCTTCGAGAGGATGTCCCCCTGCAGCACCTTCTCCCCGTCCTGGACCATCAGAATGGCGTTCACCGGCATCAGGATCTTGCGAAGGGCGGTTCCGCCCTCGTCGAGCACCATGAGCTGCGGGTGCCGCTTCTCGTCCTGGCTCTGGACGATGATCTGCCGGGAGAAGCCGGTGAGCTCGTCGACCTCTTCCTTCATCGTGACGCCCGGCTCGATGTCGGAGAACCGGACCGTCCCGTGGACGTCGGTCAAGATCGCGTAGGTGTACGGATCCCACTCCGCCAGCTTGCGCCCTCCCTCGACGACCTCGCCGTTCCGGACCTCGAGCACCGCGCCGTAGACCACCGTGTAGCGCTCGCGCTCCCGTCCCTCGCGGTCCTGGATCACGATGGCGCCGTTCCGGTTGATGGCGACCGGCTTACCGTGGCGGTTCTCCACGAACTTGATGTTGTGGTAGCGGACCGTTCCGGCCCCCGCCGACTCGATGCTGCTCTGCTCCTCGATGCGCGCGGTCCCCCCGATGTGGAAGGTCCGCATCGTGAGCTGCGTGCCGGGCTCGCCGATGGACTGCGCCGCGATGACCCCGACGGCCTCTCCCTGCTCCACGTGCCGGCCCGAGGCCAGGTTCCTGCCGTAGCAACGAATGCAGACGCCGCGCCGGCATTCGCAGGTGAGCACCGAGCGGATCTTCACCGCCTCGACCCCCGCGTCCTGGACGTCGGTGGCCAGGTCCTCGTCGATGAGCACGTTGCGCGGGACCAGGAGCTTGCCGGTGAGCGGGTCCTTCACGTCCTCGAGGGCCACGCGGCCCACGATCCGGTCGCGGAGGTCCTCGATGATCTCGCCGTCCTCCTCGATCCGGGCCACCTCGATCCCCTCGATGGTCCCGCAGTCCTCCTCGGTGATGATCACGTCCTGGGCGACGTCCACGAGCCGCCGGGTCAGGTAGCCCGAGTTCGCCGTCTTGAGCGCGGTGTCCGCGAGCCCCTTGCGCGCGCCGTGGGTCGAGATGAAGTACTGCAGCACGTTCAGGCCTTCGCGGAAGTTCGCGGTGATCGGCGTCTCGATGATCTCGCCCGAAGGCTTCGCCATCGGTCCGCGCATCCCCGCGAGCTGCGCCATCTGCTGCTTGCTGCCCCGGGCGCCCGAGTCAGCCATCATCAGGATCGGGTTGAACTCGTTGCGCTCGCTCTCGACGCGGGTCATCTCCCGGAACATCGCCTCCGAGACCTCCTTGGTGGCCTTGTCCCAGATGTTGATGACCTTGTTCTTCCGCTCGCCGTTGGTGATGTGTCCGTCGAGGTACTGCTGCTCGACCTCGATCTGCTCGCGCCGCGCCTTCTCGACCACCTGGGGCTTGTCCGGCGGGACCACCATGTCGTCGATCCCGATGGACACCCCGGCCCGGGTCGCGTAAAGGAACCCGAGGTCCTTCAAGGTGTCCACGAGCTCCACGGTCTTGGTCGCACCGTGCCTCAGGTGGCAGTACTGCACCAGCGACTGGAGCCCCTTCTTCTTGAGGAGCCCGTTGATGTAGGGAATCCCCTCCGGGAGGTTCTCGTTGAAGATCACCCGGCCGACGGTCGTCGGCAGGCGGTACCCTTCGACCTCCTGGACCGGGGCGCGGACCACGTTCTCGCGCTCCTTTTCGGGGAGCGTCGTCAGGTCCGCCAGCAGCCCCGAGTACCGCATGACGATCCGGCTCAGGGTCTCCACCTCGCCGGCCTGGAGCGCCAGGAGCACCTCGTCGGGCGTCCCGAACACACGCCCCTCTCCCTTGGCCCCCCGCTTCTCCTGGGTCAGGTAGTAGATCCCCAGCACGATGTCCTGGCTGGGGTTCACGGTGGGGAGTCCGTTGGCCGGGCTCAGGATGTTCTGCGTCGACAGGAGCAGGACCTGCGCCTCGATCTGCGCCCGGGCCGATAGCGGGATGTGGACCGCCATCTGGTCACCGTCGAAGTCGGCGTTGAACGCCGTGCACACCAGCGGGTGGATCTTGATCGCCTTCCCCTCGACCAGAACCGGCTCGAACGCCTGGATCCCGAGGCGGTGGAGCGTGGGGGCGCGGTTCAGGAGGACCGGGTGCTCCTGGATGACCTCTTCGAGGTAGTCCCAGACCTGCGGCCATTCGAGCTCCACCATCTCCTTGGCGGCCTTGATGGTGGAGACGAGCCCTTCCTTCTCCAGCTTGTTGTAGATGAACGGCTTGAACAGCTCGAGGGCCATCTTCTTCGGAAGTCCGCACTGGTGGAGCTTCAGATCCGGCCCGACCACGATGACCGAGCGGCCGGAGTAGTCCACGCGCTTCCCCAGCAGGTTCTGCCGGAACCGGCCCTGCTTCCCCTTCAGGGTGTCCGAGAGCGACTTGAGCGGCCGGTTGTTGCTCCCTCGCAGCACCCGACCTCGCCTCCCGTTGTCGAACAGCGCGTCCACGGCCTCCTGGAGCATCCGCTTCTCGTTGCGGACGATGACGTCGGGCGCCTTGAGGTCCAGGAGCTTCTTGAGCCGGTTGTTCCGGTTGATCACCCGGCGGTAGAGGTCGTTGAGGTCCGACGTCGCGAACCGCCCGCCGTCCAGCGGGACCAGTGGCCGCAGCTCCGGCGGAATCACCGGGATCACGTCCAGGATCATCCACTCCGGCCGGTTCCCGGACTTCCTGAAGGCGTCGACGACCTTGAGGCGCTTCGCGAACTTGAGCCGCTTCTGCTGGGACGTCTCGTTGCGCATCTTTTCGCGCAGCTCGCGGGCGAGCGACTCGACGTCCACGCGTGCCAGGAGCTCCTTGATGGTCTCGGCACCCATGCCGGCCTGGAAGTCGTCGACGTACTGCTCCTGCAGCTCGCGGTAGCGGTCCTCCGTGAGGATCTCCCGCTCCTGGAGACCGGGGACCTCCCCCGGATCCACCACCACGTACGCCTCGAAGTACAGCACCCGCTCCAGCTCCCTGAGGGACATGTCGAGGAGATGGCCGATCCGGCTGGGCAGCCCCTTGAAGAACCAGACGTGGCTCACGGGGCTCGCCAGCTCGATGTGGCCCATCCGCTCCCGGCGCACCTTGCTCTGGGTCACCTCGACGCCGCACTTGTCGCACACGACGCCCCGGTGCTTCATCCTCTTGAACTTTCCGCAGAGGCACTCCCAGTCGGTGACGGGCCCGAAGATCTTCGCGCAGAACAGCCCGTCCCGCTCCGGCTTGAAGGTCCGGTAGTTGATCGTCTCCGGCTTCGTGACCTCGCCGTACGACCAGGACCGGATCTTCTCCGGGCTCGCCAGGCTGATGCGAATGGCGTTGAAGTCGTTGATCGTCCTCGCCTTGTCGAAGAGGAACGACGGCTTGTTCACTTTCCCTCCCGCCCGGTCAGATCGTCGAGGGGCCCCTGGCGTCCGGTCGGTCGCTCAGGAGCTCGACGTCGAGGCAGAGACTCTGGAGCTCTCGGACCAATACGTTGAACGACTCGGGAAGCCCCGGCTCCACGGTGGGCTCCCCCTTCACGAGGGACTCGTAGATCTTCGTCCGACCGTACACGTCGTCGGACTTGACGGTCAAAAGCTCCTGCAGGATGTGCGCGGCCCCGTACGCTTCGAGGGCCCAGACCTCCATCTCGCCGAACCGCTGTCCGCCGAACTGCGCCTTGCCGCCCAGCGGCTGCTGGGTGATGAGGGAGTAGGGACCGATCGACCGGGCGTGGATCTTGTCGTCCACGAGGTGGGACAGCTTCATCAGGTAGATGAACCCCACCGTGACCGGCTGCTCGAAGGGAACCCCGGTCCGCCCGTCCCGGAGCTGGATCTTCCCGGAGTCGGGGAGCTCAGCGGAGCGCAGCTGCTGCTTGATGTCCGCCTCGGTCGCCCCGTCGAACACCGGGGAGGCGAAGCGCGCGCCGTCGACCATCGTCCGCCCCATCTCGAGGATGCCGTCGTCGTCGGCCGCCTCCACGTCCTCTCGGACGGCCCCCGGGGGGAGCGCCGACAGGAGGTACCGGCGGATCTCAACGGCGGCGGCGGCCCGCTCGGTCGCGAGCGCGCGCTCGAGGGCGACCCCGTGCTGGGCCGCGGCCCACCCGAGGTGCGTCTCCAGGATCTGGCCGACGTTCATGCGCGACGGGACGCCCAGCGGGTTCAGCACCACGTCCACATACTGGCCGTCCGGGAGCCACGGCATGTCCTCCTCGGGGAGGATGCGGGCGATGACGCCCTTGTTGCCGTGCCGGCCCGCCATCTTGTCGCCCACCGACAGCTTGCGCTTCATGGCCACGTACACCTTGACCATCTTGATGACGCCCGGCGCCAGCTCGTCGCCCTTCTGCAGCTGGGCGATCTTGTCCTCGTTGAGCTTCTTCAGGATCTCGATGCGCTTTCTCGTCCTCTCCTCGATCCGCCGGATCTCGCTGAGCTTCTCGGCACGGACCGGACGGATCTCGCAGCGCCTCAGGTCCTCCGTGTCGATCTCCGCCATCACCTCGCGGGTCAGCGTCGCGCCCTCCTCGAGGATCGTCTGCCGGGTCTTGCGGGACTTCAGCGGGGCGACCACCTTCTCGCGCTCCAGTAGCTCGATGAGCCGCTCGCGGTCCTCTTCGAGCAGGATCCGCCGCTGGTCCTCCATGTCCTTGCGCATCCGCTCGATGTCGGCGTTCTCGATCTCCTGCGCCCTGAGGTCCTTCTCGACCCCCTTCCGGCAGAAGATCTTCACGTCCACCACCGTCCCCTCGATCCCGGGCGGTGTGGTGAGCGACGCGTCTCTGACGTCGCCGGACTTCTCCCCGAAGATCGCGCGGAGGAGCTTCTCCTCCGGGGTGAGCTGCGTCTCCCCTTTCGGGGTGACCTTCCCCACCAGGATGTCGCCCGGCTTCACGTTGGCGCCGATCCGGATCACGCCGGACTCGTCCAGGTCCTTGAGGAACTCCTCCGCGACGTTGGGGATGTCGCGGGTGATCTCCTCGGGTCCGAGCTTGGTGTCCCTCGCCTCGATCTCGAACTCCTCGATGTGGATCGAGGTGAAGGAGTCCTCGCGGACGAGCCGCTCGGAGACCAGGATGGCGTCCTCGAAGTTGTACCCCCGCCAGGGCATGAACGCCACCAGCACGTTCCGTCCCAGCGCCAGCTCGCCCAGGTCGGTGCACGGCCCGTCGGCGAGCACCTGGCCCTTCCCCACCCGCTGCCCCTTGCGGACGATCGGCTTCTGGTTGATGCACGTGTTCTGGTTCGAGCGGCGGAACTTGATGAGACTGTAGATGTCCGCGCCGAAATCCTCGCGCCCCTCGGCGCCGACCCGGACGATGATGCGCCTCGAGTCCACGAGGTCCACGACCCCCGCGCGACGGCAGATCACCACCGCGCCCGAGTCGCGTGCGGTGATGGACTCCATGCCGGTCCCGACGAACGGCGCCCGGGGACGCAGGAGCGGCACGGCCTGGCGCTGCATGTTCGAGCCCATGAGCGCCCGGTTCGCGTCGTCGTTCTCGAGGAACGGCACAAGGGATGCCGCCACGGAGACGAGCTGCTTGGGCGACACGTCGATGTAGTCCACCTCGTCCCGCGGGACCAGCTTGAACTCGCCCGCGACCCGGGCGTTGACCCGGTCCTGCTCGAAGCTGCCGTCCGGAAGGAGCGGCGCGTTCGCCTGCGCCACCACCCCGCGATCCTCCTCCCAGGCGGTCAGGTAGAAGGAGTGCGGCTCCGCCTGCGGGGGGACCTTGCCCGCCTTCTCCAGCCGCTTGCGCTCCCGCTCGAACTCCTCGGCGGCCACCACCTCGTGCAGCTTGTACGAGCCCTGTCCCGTGCGGACGATCGCCACGTAGTCGACCACCCGCCCCTTCTCGACCTTCCGGTAGGGCGACTCGATGAACCCGTAGTCGTTGATCCGGGCGTAGCAGGACAGCGACGAGATGAGGCCGATGTTCGGCCCCTCCGGGGTCTCGATGGGGCAGATCCGACCGTAGTGGGTCGGGTGCACGTCGCGGACCTCGAAGCCGGCGCGCTCCCGCGAGAGCCCGCCGGGGCCCAAGGCGCTCAAGCGGCGCTTGTGCGTCACCTCGGAGAGCGGGTTGGTCTGGTCCATGAACTGGGAGAGCTGGCTCGAGCCGAAGAACTCCTGGATCGCCGCCATCACCGGCTTGGCGTTGATCAGGTCGTTCGGCATCGCCGTGGTCATCTCCTGGTAGACCGACATCTTCTCCTTGATCGCCCGCTCCATGCGGACCAGGCCGATCCGGAACTGGTTCTCCAGCAGCTCCCCCACGCTCCGCACGCGGCGGTTGCCCAGGTGGTCGATGTCGTCCAGCTCGCCCACGCCCTTCCGCAGCTTCAGCATGTACCGCAGGACCTCGATGAAGTCGTCGCGGGACGGCGTGCGGTCCTCCGCCTTCTCCCACCGTTCGCGGACGCCGGTGGGCCACTGGCTCTGGGAGACCCCGTAGAGCTTCGTGTTGAACTTGAGACGGCCGACCCGGGAGAAGTCGTAGCGGGTGGGGTCGAAGAACATGCTGTTGAACAGGTTCCTCGAGGATTCGAGGGTCGGGGGGTCGCCCGGACGGAGGCGGCGGTAGATCTCGAGCAGGGCCTCGTTCTGGCTCTTGACCGAGTCCTTCGCCAGCGTCTCGACGAGGATCGTCCCGACGTCCTCCCGATCCGGGAAAACGACCTCGAAGTCGGACCCGGCCTGGCCGGCCAGCGCCTCGAGGGTCTCCGGAACGATCGGGCGCCCGGACTCCGCCATCACCTCTCCGGTGGCCGGATCGACGAGGTCCTGGATCGCGTGGGCGCCCTCGAGCTCCGCCTCGTCCACCGCCACCCACTCGATGCCCGCCTTCGCCAGAGCGTCGACCTGCTCCGCGCGGATGCGCCGACCCTTCTTGAGGATCTCCTCGCCGGACTTCGGATGGCTCACCGAGGCGCGCGCCTTGCGCCCCTCGAGGCCGGGGCCCGCCCGAAGCGCGAAGTGGCCCTCCTCGACCTTGACCCGAACCGGCGAGTAGAACGCCCGGAGGATCGACGGGTCGTCCTCGAGGCCGAGGGCCCGGAGGAAGACGGTGGCGGGGAACTTTCGCTTCCGGTCGATCCGGACGTAGAGGACGTTCTTCTGGTCATACTCGAACTCCACCCAGGAGCCGCGGTACGGGATCACCTTGCCCATGTAGACGATCTTCGCGGCGTCCGCCTGGAAGAACACCCCGGGGCTCCGGTGCAGCTGGCTCACGATCACGCGCTCGGTGCCATTCACGATGAAGGTGCCGTTCTCCGTGAGCATCGGGATCTCACCGAAGTAGACCTCCTGCTCCTTGATGTCCCGGATGCTCCGAACGTCGGTGTCGGGATCCTTGTCGTAGACCACGAGCTGGATCGTGACCTTGAGCGGGACCGTGAACGTCTGCCCCCTTCCCTGGCACTCCTCGACGTCGTACTTGAACTTGAGACCCACCGGGTCGCCGCACTGCTCACACTCCCTTATGGCCACGGCGGTGAGGTTGCCGCACGACTGGCAGACGACCTCCTCCCCGCGGGTCTCGGGCGCGATCAGGCGGTGCCCGCAGGACTGGCACTCGCTCCTCAGGTGCTCGATCCCCTGCAGCTCGCCGCACTTGCATTCCCAGTTCCCGATCGTGTACTCCACGAATTCCAGGGAACAGGTCTGCCGGAAGTCCCGTATCGGGAACACGGACTTGAACACCGCCTGGAGGCCGGCGTTCTCTCGGTCCGCCGGGGCGAGCCGCATCTGGAGGAAGCGCTCGTACGAGCGCTTCTGGACCTCGATGAGGTTCGGGATCGGGATCGCCGTCCGGATTTTGGAGAAGCTGACTTGCTTCGTCGCCACGAGATTCGGGGTCTCGGACATCGCGGTTCATACCCCCTGTCGGCGTGCCCGGGCTCCGGGCCGCGACGCGAGAAGGCACACGAGTCCCATCTGCCTGGAATCCACCTCTCCGACCCCCTCGCCCCCTGGGGGCCGCGGAGCCGGCTGCGGAAACGGCACACGAGCCTCCTACTTGATCTCGACCTTCGCCCCCTCGGCCTCGAACTTCTTCTTGATCGTCTCGGCCTCGTCCTTCGAGACCCCCTCTTTCACGGTCTTGGGGGCGCCGTCGACGAGGTCCTTGGCCTCTTTGAGGCCCAGGCTCGTGACTTCCCGGACGACCTTGATGACGTTGATCTTCTTCTCGCCGACCTCCTTCAAGACCACGTCGAACTCGGTCTTCTCCTCGACGGCGGCGGCGGCCGGCATGGCGCCCGCGGCGGCGATCGCCACGGGAGCGGCGGCGGACACGCCCCACTTCTCCTCGAGCATCTTGACCAGGTGCGCGGCCTCGATCACGGTCAGCGAACTCAGGTTCTCTGCAATTGCCTGAAGGTCGGCCATCTCAACGATCCTCCGTGTTTCCTCTCGTCTTCCCGGCGCCGGGAATCACCGCGGCGCGTCGGCTGACGAAACGTCTTCAGAATTCCCACCGGCGCCGGGCGCCGGAGCCTCGACTGCGATCATTCCGAACCGCCGCCCTCGAGCTTCTCGCGCCGCGCGTCCAGCGCGCGGGCCAACTCGGTTCCCGGGGTCGAGAGGAGGCGCACGAGCATGGTGGCGGGCGTCTGCACCAGGGCCAGGATCTGCGCCCGGATCTCCTGGAGCCCGGGGAGCCTGGACAGCGTCTTGATCCCCTCGGCGTCCACCAGGTCGCGGCCGTCCACCACCCCCGCGACCAGGCGGAGCTGCGGGTTGTCCTTGTTGAAATCGGTCAGGACTTTCGCCAGGGCCACCGGGTCCGAGGCGTGGGAGGCGAGCCCGCAAGGCCCCACCAGGTGGCTCGCGAGCTGCCCCGTCGCGGACCCGGCGCTGGCGCGCTTCGCCAGACGGTTCTTCACCACCTGATACGAGCCGCCGGCCGCCCGGATCCTCCGCCTGAGGTCGGACGACTGGTTCGCGGTCAGCCCCCTGAAGTCCGTGACGATGACGTGGGGTACCTTTTGGAACTGTTCGGCCATCGCCTGGATGGCGTCGTTCTTCTCAGTGCGGTTCAAGGTTCACCTCACGCCTGCGCGGCCTCGATCAGGCCGGCGTCCACTTTCACGGATGGGCCCATGGTCGAGGAAAGGTAGATCGACTTCAGGTACCGCCCCTTGGCGGCGGCGGGCCTCGCTTTCATCACCGCCTGGATCACGGCCTGCGCGTTCTCCACCAGCTTCTGATCCGGGAACGACAGCTTCCCGACGGGGACGTGGATGATCGCGGTCTTGTCCACGCGGAACTCGACCTTGCCCGCCTTGATCTCGGTCAGCGCCTTCGCGACGTCGAAGGTCACGGTGCCGGTCTTGGGATTCGGCATCAGGCCGCGGGGTCCAAGGATCTTCCCGAGCCTCCCGACGTCCTTCATCATGTCGGGGGTGGCGATCACCGCGTCGAAGTCCGTCCATCCCTCCTGGATCTTCGCCACCATGTTCGCCCCGCCGACCCAGTCGGCGCCCGCCGCCTCGGCCTCCTTCACCTTCTCCCCGCCGGCGATCACGAGAACCCGCTTGCTCTTCCCGGTGCCATGAGGGAGCACGACGGTCCCGCGGACCATCTGATCGGCGTGCTTCGGGTCGACGCCGAGGCGCATCGCCAGCTCGAGCGACTCGTCGAACTTGGCGAACGAGGAGCTCCGCACCACACCGACGGCGGCCGGGACGTCGTGGACGCCGGCCGGCACCTTGCTGAGGGCGGATGCGTACTTCTTGCCGTGTCTGGACATGGGGCCTCCTGTCAGCCGACGATCTCCACTCCCATGGAGCGGGCGCTGCCCTCCACCACGCGGACGGCCGCCTCCAAGGTGTCGCAGTTCAGGTCCTGCAGCTTCGTTTTCGCGATGTCCTCGATCTGCGCGCGGGTGACCTTGCCCACCTTCTGCTTGTTCGGCGTGCCGGAACCCTTCGGGATTCCCGCGGCCTTCGCCAGCAGCACCGACGCGGGCGGCGTCTTGGTCACGAAGCTGTAGGAGTGGTCCTGATAGACGGTGACGACCACCGGCGTGAGGATCCCTTCCCCCTTCGCGGTGCGGGCGTTGAAGTTCTTGCAGAAGTCCATGATGTTCACACCCTGCTGGCCCAGGGCCGGACCGACCGGCGGAGCGGGCGTGGCCTTCCCCGCGGGGATGTGCAACTTGATCATCGCGATGACCTTCTTCGCCATTTTGCCTTCCTAATCCCGACGCTCGGCCCCGGCGCCCGGCTCGCTCGATCGAGCGTGCGTTCGCCTTCCCGTCGTCGCCGGCCCTCCGCGGGGCCCCGTCAGACCTTCTCCACCTGCAGGAACCCCAGCTCCACCGGCGTCGCCCGCCCGAAGATCGTCACCATGACCTTCAGCGTCGAGCGGTCCTCGTTGACCTCCTCGACCTGGCCGGTAAAGTTGCTGAACGGTCCGTCCACGATCCTCACCGGCTCGCCGGTCCGGTACTCCAGCTTGGGTTTCGGCCGGTCCGCCGACACCGCGACCTGATTGACGATCCGCTCCACCTCGGCGTCGCTGAGCGGCACGGGCTTGCTCCCCGTGCCCACGAACCCCGTGACCTTCGGGGTATTCTTGACCACGTGCCAGGCCGCGTCGGACATCTCCATCTTCACGAGCACGTACCCCGGGAAGAACTTCCGGGTCGAGCGCGTCTTCTTCCCGTCCCGGACCTCGACGACCTCCTCGGTGGGGATCAGGATGTCCTCGATCACGTCCGACATTCCCATGGCGTCGGCGCGCTGGCGCAGGCTCTCCTTCACCTTCCCCTCGAAGCCGGAGTAGGTGTGGACGATGTACCACTGCTTGGCCATGGCTGCCTCGGCGGCCATCACCGCCCCACCGTCTTGAACAGGAACTGGATGCCGGAATTCAGCGCGGTGTCCACCACGTAGAGGTACACCGCGCAGATCACGACGGCGATGATCACCACCACCGTCGTCCCGTAGACCTCGCGCCGTGCGGGCCAGGAGGTCTTCTGCAGCTCGGCCCAGACCTCGACCAGGAACGTCCTCAACCGCTGGTACCAGCCGACTACTGGATGATCTCCGTGACCGTGCCGGCGCCCACCGTCCGGCCACCCTCCCGGATCGCGAACCTGAGCCCCTTGTCCATCGCGATCGGCGTGATCAGCTCGATCTCCATCCGCACGTTGTCCCCGGGCATCACCATCTCGACGCCCTCCGGCAGCTTCGCCACCCCCGTCACGTCCGTCGTCCTGAAGTAGAACTGCGGACGGTACCCCGTGAAGAACGGCGTGTGGCGACCCCCTTCCTCCTTCGACAGCACGTACACCTCGCACTGGAATTTCGTGTGCGGCGTGATCGACCCCGGCTTCGCGATCACCTGACCCCGCTCCACCTCGTCCCGCTCCGTCCCGCGAAGCAACAGCCCCACGTTGTCCCCCGCCTGGGCGAAGTCCAGGAGCTTCTTGAACATCTCCACCCCGGTCACCACCCGCTTCACCGTGGGACGGATCCCCACGATCTCGATCTCCTCCCCCACCTTCACCTGCCCCTGCTCCACCCGTCCCGTCACCACCGTCCCCCGCCCCGATATCGAGAAAATGTCCTCGATCGGCATCAGGAACGGCTTGTCGATCGGTCGCTGCGGCATCGGAATGTAGCTGTCCACCGACTCCATCAGCTTGTAGACGTCCTTCCACGACGCCTCGTCGCCCTGCATCGCCTTCAGCGCCGACAGGCGCACGATCGGAATCTGCTCCCCGGGAAACTCGTACTTCGTCAACAGCTCCCGAACCTCCAGCTCCACCAGATCCAGGAGCTCCGGGTCGTCCACCATGTCCACCTTGTTCAGCGCCACCACGATCGCCGGCACCCCCACCTGCCGCGCCAGCAGGATGTGCTCCCGCGTCTGAGGCATCGGGCCGTCCGCCGCCGACACCACCAGGATCGCCCCGTCCATCTGCGCCGCCCCCGTGATCATGTTCTTGATGTAGTCCGCGTGGCCGGGGCAGTCCACGTGCGCGTAGTGCCGATTCGGCGTCTCGTACTCCACGTGCGCCGTCGCGATCGTGATCCCCCGCGCCTTCTCCTCCGGCGCGTTGTCGATCGAGTCGAACGACCGTACCTGGATCTTCGGGTTCAGCTTCGCCAGCGCCATCGTGATCGCCGACGTCAGCGTCGTCTTCCCGTGGTCCACGTGCCCGATCGTCCCCACGTTCACGTGCGGCTTCGTACGCTCGAACTTCTCCTTGCCCATCGGCACTCCCTCTCCGCCGTCCCGGCCTCCCGAGGCGAAGACGGCTGATTCGTCCCCCCGAGCGCTCCGGCGCGTTGGCGCCGGCGCCCGCTCGCTCCCGCCAGGCTGCTCGATCGCGCCGCGTCACGTCGCCGGGACAGGTGGAGCCCATGACCGGATTCGAACCGGTGACCTCTTCCTTACCAAGGAAGTGCTCTACCGACTGAGCTACATGGGCCCGGCGAACCGCCTTCCCGCGCCCGGGCCGTGCGCGACCGCACCTGCTCGAAACTTTGGAGCGGGAAACGGGACTCGAACCCGCGACCCTCAGCTTGGAAGGCTGATGCTCTACCAGCTGAGCTATTCCCGCCCGACGATCCCTCCATTTTCCGTGCCGGCCCGAGTCATGGTGGAGAGGGGAGGATTCGAACCTCCGAAGGCCTTAGGCCGGCAGATTTACAGTCTGCTCCCTTTGACCGCTCGGGAACCTCTCCGCACCGCGCCGTCGACGCCGCGCCGGTCTCCCGTTCTTCCCGTCCTTCCGCACGCTCCCGGAACCGTCGGCCCATCCCGTCGCCGACGCCCCTGGAGCTGGCGAAGGGATTCGAACCCCTGACCGGCGGTTTACAAAACCGCTGCTCTACCCCTGAGCTACGCCAGCCGCCTTGACAAACGGCAGATGTTACCAGCGGTCCTCCCGGCTTTCAAGGGGCTGGCACGGTTTTTCACTCCGACGTGCCGTCCCTCTTCATCCGGCGGCGCTGGCGGACCGCCTCGAAAAGCACCACCGCCACCGCCACCGACACGTTCAACGACTCGACGCCGCGCTCCAGCGGGACGAAGACCCGATGGTCGCAGGCGTCCGCTAGCCGCTTCCGGAGTCCGCGCCCCTCGCCCCCCGCCACGATCACGTTGCGGCCGGAGAGATCGAGCGCGTCCCATGCCCGCTCGCCCCGCGCGTCGAGACCGAGCACGCGAAACCCGGCCGTCCGAAGCGCCAGAAGCCTCTCCGGTAACCGGGGCTCCCGAGCCACGGGAATCCTCTCGGCCGCTCCGGCGGACGACTTCGCCGCCGCTGCGGTCAAGCCGACCGTGCCCTCGAGCCCGAGGAGGATCCCCGAAGCCCCCGCCCCGGCAGCCGAGCGCACCGCCGCACCCAGATTCCTCGGATCCTCGATCCCGTCGAGGACGAGGATCAGGCCGTCCGCGCGCCCGGTGGCGTCCCGGCAGATCTCGTCAGGGTCGGCGTAGGCGACCGCCGATACCAGGGCCACGATCCCCTGATGAACCGCGCGCCGCCCGACCTTGCGCGCGATGACCTCTCGCGGGAGGTGCGCGACGGGAACGCCCTCTTCTCTCGCCTTTCGCAGAGCGCGGCCGAGCCCTTGAGTGCTGTCGCGCGCCACCAGGATCCGATCGATCGTCCGCCGACCCGCCTCGAGGGCCTCGAGAACGGGGTGGACGCCGTACAGGACTTCTCCCGGCTCCGATTCGTTGGTCCGGCCGCGTGCGGCAATCTCCCTCGGCCCCGTCCGCGGCGGCGAGCCGGGGCGCGGTCGCCGGTTCACGGCGGCTCCCCTCCGCGGGACACGAGCGCCACCGCCTGGCAAGCGATGCCCTCCCCTCGGCCGAGGGCGCCGAGTCCCTCGAGAGTCGTCGCCTTCAGGCCGACCCGGCCGATGTCGATCCCGAAGCAGCCGGCGATGGCCTCCCGCATGGCGGCGGCCCGGTCCCGGACACGGGGTCGCTCGGCCAACAGCGTCAGGTCGAGGTTGACCACCTCGAACCCGCTCTCGCGGAGCATCCGAGCCACCTCCCGCGCGAGGCCCGTACTCGGTGCACCGGCGTACCGGGGATCCCCGGGAGGGAAGTGGGCGCCGATGTCGCCGAGCGCCGCGGCGCCGAGCACGGCGTCCATGGCGGCGTGCAGCACCACGTCGGCGTCGGAGTGCCCGGAGAGACCACGCTCGTCCGGAAACGCCACGCCGCCGAGCACGAGCGCCCTCCCCTCGTCGAAACGGTGGACGTCGAAGCCGGTCCCCACCCTGAGCGAGGTCGCCTCTCCCTCGAGATGGCGGCGTGCCGCTTCGAGGTCGGCGGGCTCGGTGATCTTGACGTTACCCGGGTCGCCGGGAACGAGGGCCACGCGTCGCCCCGCCAGCTCGAGCACCTGGGCTTCGTCGGTCGGCTCGACTCCCGCGCGCGAGGCGCGTTCGAGCGCGTCCACGAGCCAGTCGGTGCGCGATCCCTGTGGGGTCTGGGCCAGGCGCAGGAGCGACCGGTCGAGAGTTCGCGCGGAGAAGCCGTTCCCGTCGTCCTCCTTGACCGTGTCCCTTACGCGGACGACGGGGATCGCCGCGCCGTGACGGAGGGTGGCCTCGACGACCGCGTCCACCACCCCGGCCGGAACCAGCGGCCGCGCGGCGTCGTGGACGAGGACGTGACGGCACGGCTGGGCGGCCGCGACGCCGAGCCGGACCGAGGCCGCGCGCGTCTCGCCTCCGGGAACGACCGCGAGCACCCCCCGAAGGCGGCGCGCGTCGTCGGCCGCGGGGACGCCGAGGAGATCCGCGGGAAGGACGACCACGACGCCGGACACGCCGTCGCGCGACGCGAGCGCGCTCACCGCGCGCTCGATCAGCGTGCGGCCGCCGATCCTGGCGAACTGCTTGGGGGTCGCTCCGCCCAGACGGACCCCTCGCCCCGCCGCGACCACGACCCCGACGATCTCCCGCACCGCTGCTCCTCGAGAAGACGTGAGGCCGGACGCTAGACCTCCATCAGGTCCTTTTCCTTGTTCTTGCAGAGCGCGTCGACGTCGGCCGCGAACCGGTCGGTCTTCTTCTGGACCTCATCGAGGCCGCGGCGGCCGTCGTCCTCCGAGACCTCCCCCGCCTTTTCGATCCTCTTGATCTCCTCGTTCGCCTCGCGCCGGATCTGCCTTATCGCGGTCTTCGCGTCCTCGCCGAGCGCGTGGACCTTCTTCACGAGCTGCTTCCGGCGCTCCTCGGTCAGGGGCGGGATCGGGATGCGGATGAGCTTCCCGTCGTTGGCCGGGTTGAGCCCGAGGTCCGAGGACTGGATCGCCTTCTCGATCGCGCCGAGCGTCGACGGGTCGAAAGGCTGAGCGACGATCAGGGTGGGCTCGGGGATCGAGAGCTTCGCCACCTGATTGAGCGGGGTCGACGTCCCGTAGTAGTCCACCATCACGCCGTCGAAAAGCGCGAGCGACGCGCGTCCGGTCCGGACGGCGGCGAGCTTGTGCCGGGCATCGGCCAGGGTCGCCGCCATCTTCTTGTCCGCCTGGTCCAGGATCGTCTTCATCGCCATGATGCGTTCGCCTCCGGCTCGCTCACCGCGCAGGCCGTGCCTGCCGGCGGCGCCTCCTGACGGCCCTTCCCGCCCGGTCCCGCTCCGGCCTCACCCGGCAACGATCGAGCCGATGTCCTCTCCGAGCACGATCCGCCGGATGTTGCCGGGGACGCGGATGTTGAACACGACGATGGGCAGCCGGTTGTCCATGCAGAGCGAGATCGCCGTGCTGTCCATGACCTTCAGGCCGCGATCCAGCACCTCCAGGTACCCGACCCGCTTCAGAAGCTCCGCCGTATTGTCCTTGACCGGGTCCCGCGTGTAGACGCCGTCCACCTTCGTGGCCTTGAGGAGGACCTCGGCCTTGACCTCCATCGCGCGCAGAGCCGCAGCGCTGTCGGTGGTGAAATAGGGGTTGCCGGTGCCCGCGGCCAGGATCACCACGCGCCCCTTCTCGAGGTGCCGGAGCGCCCGCCGCCTGAGGAACGGCTCCGCCACCTGGCGGATTTCCAGGGCGGAAAGCACTCGGGTCGTGACCGCGCGCTTCTCCAGGGCGTCCTGGAGCGCGAGGGAGTTCATCAGCGTCGCCAGCATCCCCATGTGATCGGCGGTGACGCGGTCCATCCCCGCCGACGCCGCCTCGCCTCCGCGGAAGATGTTCCCGCCGCCGACCACGAGGGCCAGCTCGACCCCCATTCCGTGGATCTCTCGGATCTCGTCGGAGAGCCTTCCGACCACGTTGGCGTCGATGCCGTGCGCGCGATCTCCGAGCAGGGCTTCGCCGGAGAGCTTCAGGAGGATCCTGCGGTAACGTAGCGGTTGATCCTTGACGGCCACCGCGCGCCCCCGCGCCGCGCGCGCGCCTTTTCGAGGCGCGCGGCCGGATGGGTTAGACGTTCTCCCCGAGCACGAACCGGGCGAAGCGCCGCACCTTGATGTTCTCGCCGATCCGCGAGACGGCCTCCGTAATCAGCTGGCCCACGGTCTTGTCCTGGTCCTTCACGAAGGGCTGCTCGAGGAGGCAGGTCTCCGCGAAGAACTTCTCCACCTTCCCCTCGACGATCTTCTCCACGACCTGCGCCGGCTTGCCGGATTTCGCGGCCTGGTCCCGCGCGATCTCCCGCTCCTCGGCCACGACCTTCTCGTCGACCTCCTCGCGGCGGACGAAGCGGGGCGCCGCCGCGGCGACGTGCATCGCGACGTCGTGCACGAGCGATTGGAAGTCGGCGCTGCGCGCGGCGAAGTCCGTCTCGCAGTTGACCTCCAGCAGGACCCCGATCTTCCCGCCGGTGTGGATGTACGAGGCGACGGCCCCCTCGCCGGTGGCCCGGCCGGCCTTCTTCGCCGCGGCGGAGACCCCCCGCTTCCTCAGGACCTTCTCCGCCTCGGCCACGTCCCCCTTGGCCTCGAGGAGCGCGCTCTTGCACTCCATCATCCCCACGCCGGTCCTCTCGCGAAGCTGCTTGACCACGGCCGCGTTGATATCCATCTCGTGATCACTCCATAAGGGCGCCGGCTCCCGCGCGGGGCACCCGGCATCAAAAAGCCCCGGCGCGGGTCGTGCCGCGACGGGGCTCGGAAGAATCCGTTCCGGGGCCTACTCCGCCGCGCTGGGCTCGTCCGCCGCGACGACGGGCGCCTCCGAGCCACCCTCGCCGCCCTGCCTCGGGCCGCGGGACGGGCCCGGACCCCGGCCGCGCCCGCCTCGTGCCGCTTGGGCCTGGGCCCGCAGCTTTTCGCGACGGGCCTCGCGGGCACGGACGCGCTCGGCGATGTTCTGCACTCCCGCCGCCGCGCGCTTCTCCGCCTCGGCCTCGCGCTCCCGCCGCACGGCCTCCCAGAGTCCGCGCCCCTCGAGGATCGCGTCGGCGAACTTTCCGGCGAACAGCTTGATCGCCCGGATCGCGTCGTCGTTGCCGGGGATCGGGAACTGGATCGGCTCGGGATCGCAGTTGGTGTCCACGATGGCGATCACGGGGATTCCCAGCTTGTTGGCCTCGGCGACGGCGATCTTCTCCTTCTGCGGGTCCACGACGAACAGGGCCTGCGGCAACCCTTCCATGGTCTTGATGCCCATGAGGGCCTTGTCGAGCCGCTCCCGCTCCTTCTCGAGACGGGCGGCCTCCTTCTTGGTCAGGTGGGCCACCCGCTCGCCGCCCGCCATCTCCTCGAGCTCGCGGAGGCGGGTCAGGCTCTTGCGGATCGTCGCGAAGTTCGTCAGCGTCCCGCCGAGCCAGCGCTGGTTCACGTGGTACAGGCCGCAACGGGCCGCCTCCTCGGCGACGACCTCCTGCGCCTGCCGCTTGGTTCCCACGAAGAGCACCGTCCCGCCCGAGGCCGCCAGCTCGTGCACGAAGGCGAGGGCCTCGCGCAGCTTCCGCACGGTCTTCTGCAGGTCGATGATGTAGATGCCGTTCCGCGCGCCGAAGATGTACTCCTTCATCTTCGGATTCCAGCGCCGCGTCTGGTGGCCGAAATGGACGCCGGCCTCCAAGAGGTCCTTCATCGTCACGGAAACCAACAGCGTGCCTCCCTTTCTGGATTCGGGTCCGCCCCCGTCAGCGCTTCGAGAACTGGAACCGCTTGCGGGCGCCGGGCCGGCCGTACTTCTTCCGCTCCACCTTTCGCGGGTCCCGCGTCAGGAACCCGGCCTCCTTGAGGCGGCCCCTGAGCTCCGGGTTGTAGGACACGAGGGCGCGCGCGATGCCGTGGCGAAGCGCTCCGGCCTGGCCGGCGTACCCGCCGCCGCCCACCCTCACGTGGAGGTCGAACTTGTCCGCGGTCTCGGTGATCACCAGCGGCTGCCGGATGATCATCTTGAGCATCTCGTTCGGGAAGTAATCGTCGAACGGCTTGTCGTTCACCCGGATGGTGCCGGAGCCGGGGCGAAGGTACACCCTCGCCGCGGAGGTCTTGCGCCGGCCGGTCCCGTAATACTGAATCGCGCCCTCTCTCAAGATCCGTCCTCTCCTCTCGGTGGGCTATCGAGCCCGCGCCGCGTCGGGGATCGGGAGCGGCTGCGGCTGCTGCGCCTCGTGGGGATGCCGGTCCCCTGGGTACACCTTGAGCTTCCGGGCCATCTGCCGTCCCATCGGCCCTTTCGGCAGCATTCCCTTCACGGCGAGCTCGATCAACCGCTCGGGGTGCTTCGCGAGGAGCTTCCCGGCGGGGATCTCCTTGAGGCCGCCCGGGTAGCCCGAGTGATGCCGGTAGATCTTGTCTTTCAGCTTGCGCCCCGTGAGCCGGACCTTCGCCGCGTTCACCACCACGACGTGGTCGCCCGTGTCGAGGAACGGCGTGTACGACGGCTTGTGCTTCCCCGTGAGCCGGTCGGCGACCGCGGTGGAGAGGCGACCGAGGGTCAGGCCGTCGGCATTCACCACCCACCACACCCGCTTGATCTCCGCTGCCTTGGGCACGTACGTCCGCATCCGGCCTTCCTCTTCCTGTTCCTTCCGGCGCGCTCGAGCGCGCAGAAACCCCCCAGGCGAAAACGACTTTCTACCATCCGGCCGGGGTATTGTCAAGAACCGCGGTGCCTTCCCACGGCCGGGCTTCCCCCGCCGGTTGCTATACTCGGCCCGGGAGGTGCCCTTTGCCCGCCGCGGAGAGCCGCGATCCCGCCCGAGTCCGGACGATGTTCGGCGCCATCGCGCGCCGCTACGACCTCCTGAATCGCGTGCTGAGCCTCGGCCGCGACGTCGGGTGGCGCCGGGTCGCCGCGGCGGAGGCCGCCGGCGGGTCCGGCGGAGCCATCCTCGACCTCTGCTCGGGAACCGGCGACCTGGCGGCCGAGCTCGCGGGGTCCCGCAAGGACGCCCTCGTGGTGTGCGCCGACTTCGCCCGCCCCATGCTGGTCCGGGCGCGCGCGAAGCTCGAGCGGCGCGGTCTCGTCTCGCGGTGCCTGCTCCTCGAAGCGGATGCGCTCAGCCTGCCCTTCCGCGACGGCGCCTTCGCCGCGGTGGCGGTGGCGTTCGGGGTCCGAAATCTTGCGGACCTCGGGGCCGGCCTGAGGGAGATCCTGCGCGTGCTCCGGCCGGGGGGCCGGCTCGTCGTCCTGGAGTTCAGCAGGCCGACCTCGCGGGCGCTTTCCGGAATCTACGGGCTGTACCTGAACCGGGTGCTGCCCGGTCTCGGCGACCGGGTCTCCGGACAGCAGGGACCGTACGGATACCTCGCGCGCACCATCGCGGAGTTCCCCGATCCGCCGGAGTTCGCCGGAGTCCTGCGGGAAGCGGGATTCGCCGCCGCGGGCTGGACCCCCCTGACGGGCGGGATCGTGTGCGTTCACACCGCGATCAAGGGAGCCTAGCGGCTACACCCCGCCCATCAGCGCCAGCATCACGGCCTTCTGGGCATGCAGGCGATTCTCCGCCTGCTCGAAGATCAGCGACTGCGGAGAGTCGGCGACCTCGTCGGTGACCTCGTCGCCGCGATGCGCGGGCAGGCAGTGCATGAACACGGCGTCTCCGCCGGCGCGGGCCATCAGCGCCGCGTTCACCTGGTACGGCAGGAAGACCCGGCGGCGCTCTTCCGCTTCCGACTCTTGGCCCATCGACGCCCAGACGTCGGTGTAGACCGCGTTCGCCCCCGCGACGAGGGCGAGGTCGGTGCCGACCGTGATCGTCGCCCCCGTCGACGCCGCCGCCTCGACGCAGGCCGCAATCACCTCCGGCGACGGTCCGTACCCCTCCGGGGTCAGCACGGTGACGTCGACTCCGAGGCGCGCCCCGGTCTCCATGAGCGAGTGCGCGACGTTGTTCCCGTCCCCGACGTACACGAGCCGCTTCCCCCTGAGCTCCTCCTCGACCTCGCCCAGGCTCATGAAGTCGGCCAGCGCCTGGCAGGGGTGGAGGCGGTCGGTCAGGCCGTTGATCACCGGGATCCCCGAGAGCCGCGCCAGGTCCTCCACCATCGAGTGGCTGAAGGTCCGGCACATGGCGCCGTCCACCCAGCGCTCGAGGTTTCGCGCCACGTCCTCGACCCCCTCCCTCACGCCGATCTTCCCGTCGGCCGACGAGTAGTAGATCGCGTGCCCCCCGAGCTGGGTCATCCCCGCCTCGAACGTGACGCGCGTCCTCAGGGAAGGCTTCTCGAAGTACATGAACAGCGTCTTGCCCTGGAGGGCCTTCGCGTAGTGCGCCGGGTTCGCCTTGACCTCGGCGGCGAGCGTCAGGACCGCGGCGACCTCCTCGGAGGTCCAGTCCAAAAGCGAGATCAGGTCACGTCCGGCCAGGCTCTCGACGTTCACGTCCGCTCCCTCCTCGATCGGATGTCACCGGGCCAGGATCGGGGCCAGCACGTCGGCGAGATCGGGCTTCCCCCTCTCCGCGAGATCGTAGGTCACCCGGACCGTCGGCTTGTCGAACGAGATGATACGCCGGAGGTCGATCGGCGTCCCGATGACGACGAGGTCGCAGGGCGTCGCCTTGACCGTCGCCTCGAGGTCGCGCGTTTGCTCCTCGCCGTATCCCATCGCGGGAAGCACGGGCCCCGTCTTCGGGTACTTGCGGAAGGTCTCGGCCAGCTTCCCCACCGCATAGGGGCGCGGGTCCACGATCTCCGCGGCGCCGTGCTGCCTCGCGGCGACCACCCCGGCGCCGTACGTCATCTCGCCGTGGGTCAGCGTGGGACCGTCCTCGATCACGAGGACCCTCTTCCCCTTGACCTTCTCCGGCTCCGACACGGTGACGGGAGAGTCCGCCTCGATCACCGTCGCGCCCGGATTGACCGCGGCGATGCTCCGCCGCACGACGTCGAGCCCCTCGGCCGTCGCGCTGGACATCTTGTTGATCACCACGACGTCGGCCCGCCTGAGGTTGGCCTCGCCCGGGTAGTATCGAAGCTCGTGCCCCGCGCGGTGCGGATCGGCGACGACGATCTCGATGTCGGGGAGGTAGAAGGGCAGATCGTTGTTCCCGCCGTCCCAGAGCACGACGTCGGCCTCCTTCTCGGCCTCCGCGAGGATGGCGCCGTAGTCGACGCCGGCGTACACGACGGTGCCGCGGTCGATGTGGGGCTCGTACTCCTCCCGCTCCTCGATGGTGCACTCGTGGCGGTCGAGGTCCTCGTACGCCGCGAAGCGCTGCACCTTCTGGCGGACCAGGTCGCCGTACGGCATCGGGTGGCGGACGGCGACGACGCGCTTGCCGCCGGCATGGAGGATCTCGGCGACCTTCCGGGTGGTCTGGCTCTTGCCGCTCCCGGTCCGCACCGCGCAGACCGACACGACGGGGACGCTGGAGGGGATCATCGTGGCGACCGCGCCCAGCAGGTGGAAGTTCGCGCCGGCCGCGACCGCGCGCGAGGCCAGGTGCATGACGGCCTCGTGAGCGACGTCCGAGTAGGAGAACACCACGTCGTCCACCGCGAGATCGCCGATCAGCGACTCCATCTCGTCCTCGGCGCGGATCGGGATCCCCGACGGGTACAGCCGGCCCGCCAGCTCCGACGGGTAGCGCCGCCCGGCGATGTCGGGGATCTGCGTCGCCGTGAAGGCCACCACCCGATGGGCGGGGTCGTCGCGGTAGAACACGTTGAAGTTGTGGAAGTCCCTTCCGGCAGCTCCGAGGATGAGGACCTTGCGCGCCATCATGGCCAGCCTCCGTGCGGCATCGGGAGCGCACGCGCTCCTCGGGGAACCGTGAGCCCCAGGGCCGCCCGCGCGCCCCCGGCGGTGCCTCCCAATCCCTCCCGGGTATCCGGGCCGGGGCGGGGGCCGGACCGGTCCGCACCCATCCGTGTCGCTACGGCTGGCCAACCTGCTTTACGGGCGTCTCCGCGGGGGTTCCCCGTCACCCGCGGGCCGTGGCGTTGGCCCGGCGGACCGAACGCGTACTATAGCAGAGGGAACGGGGCGGTCAAGACGTCGGCTCGTCCTCGAGCGCCAGCTCTCGAATGCGCGTCAGGAGGCGCTTGTAGTTGACCTCCAGCAGCTGGGCGGCGCGAGCCTTGTTGCCTCCCGCGCGGCCAAGGGCCCGCCGGATCGCGACCGTCTCGGCGAGGTCGCGGGCCCTGGCCGACACCGCATCGAGGGGGCCCTCCGCGGTCACCGCGCGGCACAGGTCCTCGATCTCGTCCCCCGCCGGAACCGCGGCCTGGAGGCCGAGGTGGCGCGGCTCGATCTTCTCGCCATCGGTGAGGATGGCGGCCCGCTCGATGCAGTTGGCGAGCTCTCGCACGTTCCCCGGCCAGTCGTGGGCGCGGAGCGCCTCGTTCGCGGCGTCGGAGAACCGGAGCCCCTCGCGCCCCAGCTCCCGGCGATACCGCTCCAGGAAGTGGGCCGCGAGCGCCGGAACGTCCCCTCGACGCTCGCGGAGCGGCGGGACCGTGAGCGTGACCACCGCGAGGCGGAAGTAGAGGTCCTCCCGGAACGCGCCTCGCGCCATCGCGCGCTTCAAGTCGCGGTTGGTCGCCGCGACGATTCGCACGTTGACCGAGAGCGTTCGATTCCCGCCGACGCGCTCGAAGGTCCGCTCCTGGAGCACCCTCAGGATCTTCGCCTGGACGCCCTGCCCCAGCTCGCCGATCTCGTCGAGGAACAGCGTCCCGCGGTCGGCGAGCTCCACCCGCCCCGCTCTCGCGGTGGCCGCCCCGGTGTACGCCCCCTTCTCGTGCCCGAACAGCTCGTTCTCGATCAACGTCTCGGGGATCGCGGCGCAGTTGATCGCGACGAACGGCGCGTCCTTCCGCGGACTCAGGTGGTGGATCGCGCGGGCGAACAGCTCCTTCCCGGTCCCCGACTCCCCCTCGATCAGGATCGTCGCGTCGGTCGGGGCCGCTTTCTGGATCTGCCGCGAGACCTCCACGAGGGACGGCGACTCGCCGATGATCCGAGGGAAGCCGAGCCGCTCGGCGAACTCCTCCTTGAGCAGGAGGTTCTCCTCGAGGAGCGCCTTCCTCTCCGCGGCCCGCCTCAGGAGGAGGACGAGGTGGTCCGGATCCACCGGCTTGGGCAGGAAATCGAACGCCCCGCCCTTGATGGCCCCGACCGCGTCCTCGATGGTCCCATACGCGGTCATGACGATCACCGGGAGGTTGGGATCGGCCTCCCGCGCGGCGGCGAGCACCTTGTGGCCGTCGGCGCCAGGGAGCTTGAGGTCGGTGATGACCGCGAGGTAGCGGCCGGCGCCGAGGGCCTTGACCGCACGGGTCCCGTCGGCGGCCTCCTCGACGGAGAACCCCTCGGCCTCCAGCGCCGAGCGCAGCATGACCCTGAGGCTGTCGCGGTCTTCGACCAGCAGGACGGGAGGCATGCCGCGGCGAAGTCTAGGAGGCGCTTCCTGAGGTTGTCAATGGACCCCGGCGGCGGAGCGCAGCTTCTCGAGGTCCGCCTTCGCGTCCTCCACCGCCTTCCGGGCGGAGGCGATCTCGTCCTCGGTGGCCTTGAGGCGCTCCCCGTTCGTCATCCGCTTCCACGCGTCGGCCTGCTCGGGTGGAATCTCCGGCCGCGGCAGATACGGGTTCTTGATCTCGAGCGCTTGCTTCTCGAGGTCGCGAACTCGCGCTTCCGCCGCCGCGACCCGCTTCTCCGCCGCGCCGATCTGCGCCTTGAGCCCCGCGGCACGCGCCTGGTCGTCTTCCAATTGCTTGAGCGGATCCGGTGGCGCGCTCGCGGGTTTCTCGGCGCCCTTCCCGGCCGGCGGAGCCGCCGGGACCGGCGCGCGGCGCCGCTCCGCGGGGTCTTGGGGCAGGCGATCGAGGTCGTCGTTGGTGTAGACGTGTCCCGGCTCGTCCGAAACGGCCGCCCCCTCGGGAACGGACGGTGCAGGCGACTCCTTCGCGGGCGCGACAGGTGTCCCGGGCTTCTTCTCGGCTTTCGAGGACGGTTGCTTCTCGGGCGCTTCTGCGAGGGCCGCGATCCCCGCAAGAGTCGCCCACGCGATCACCAGGACACCTGCGGCCATCCGGATTGCTCTCATCGACGTGCTCCCCCGAACCCCACCCCTTCAAGTTACTACATGTCCGTTTCCCAGCGGGTGATCATGACCCGGGGCAGATTCCAGCTGGCCGGCGGGAAATTGGTCCTTAGGCTGTCGTTCCAGTAGATGTCGGCGGTTCCCGCCGATCCCGGCACCCCGCCCTTGGAGATCACGCTGCCGTAGTACCTCGGGGTGCCCTCCGACGCGAAAGCCCCGTTCGTGTAGAGGACCCCGTCCACGACCGCATCCGCGGTGAAGGTCGGTCCCGCGGCGTTGTAGACCGCCCCGCCTCCGAAGTTGTCCGCGGCGCTCCCCCGGATCGTGTCCGTCAGGGACCCGAGGCTGGTGTAATTCAAGTTGATCCAGCCCTCGCCGGCATCCCACGTCCCGTTCTGGTTGACATCCCGGAACGGCTCCCCCGGCATGGTAAATTGCGTGGAAACGCCCGGGCTGCCGGTCGTCCTGAAATCGGTCATGTTCAGGTACAGGAACCCGTGCACGCCGAAGCTGCTCCCGGTGATGTGGACCCCGGGGGTGAGGTTGTCCGGCAAGGGGGGCGTACCGATCAGCGTCGTGCTCGGACGATTTCCGTCCTTCGTGTCGAAGAAGAACAGACCGGTTTGCCCGCCGATGGACGTGAAGTCCACGGCGCTCCCGACGCCGTTCTCCCTGAAGGTCGTCCCGCTGACCCACGTGTAATAGTGGATGTTGTCGCCGCCGGCGACCGCGATCTCCTTCCAGAAGTCGTAGTCGAAGTCGGGGCAGCCGATGATGCTGCCCAGGCCCTGGAACAGGTTCGACTGGTCCTGCCCGGTCGTGATCGGTAGGTAGACCTGGTTCGGATGAGCGCCGTTGGGCGGCTGCCAGTCGGCCACCGCGCCCCCGCCGAGGTACCGGAACCAGGGGTCCTCGATGGTCACGCCCGCCTCGAGGTTCGTCTTGAGCGCGGTCCAGATCGCGTCCTGGCTCGGGCTGTTCCAGCCGTAAAGAAGATCGAGCCGCGGGCTCGGCGGGACGTCGCGTGGAATGCTGTGGGCCATCTTGTTGCTGAAGTTGTTCGGGACGTCGGACGGTCCGACCGCGATCGCGGGCCCCCAGTGGACGTTGAAGCTGCCGTTGTAGTTGATGTCGAAGCAGGAATGGAGCGGGCCCATGGGTCCCGGGTACGGCGTCTCGTTGATGACCGCCTTGATCAGGCGCTCGGCGAGGATCTGATCCACCCCGCCCACGGTCTTGTAGATCCGCGCGGTCACCTCGACCGTCGCCATCCCGAACCGGGTCCAGGTGCCGCCGACGTTGACGTACGGCGGTCCGTAGACGTCGATGGTCGAGATGCGCGCCTTCACCCCCGCGGTGGCCGCGGGGAAGTTCCCGATCAGGGCGGTCGAGAGGTTGCCCAGGAACGTCTTGGCGGCCGTCGAGTACCCCTCGGTGATGCGCATGTCCGGACCGTCTTTCGTTCCGAGCAGCGTGTTCTTGAGTCGCAGGGCGCTGGTCGCCCCGCCGCGAAACGGCTTGTCGAAGACGTCGTCCACCCCGTCGGCGTTCAGGTCGACCCCCTGCTTGTAGCGGGGCCACGTGGCTCCGTCTTGGAGGTGCCATGCCGTCAACGGGTCGCCGTCGTCGTCGATCTTGCGGAGGGTCCGGTCGATCACGGAGATCGAGGGGTTCAGGAGGTTCGACGAGGAGCCGGGGCTGTCGAACCAGCGCTTCACCATCCTGACCCCGGACTCCCCGAAGTAAAGGGCCTGCGCGGAGAGCTTCTCGTTCTCCGCGATCCGGTTCTCGGTGTCGGCCATCAGCAGGAAGGAGACGCCGAGGAGAGTCAGGATCACCACCACGAGGATGGCAATGACCATGGCCGATCCCGCCTCGCGTTTCCGGTTCTCCACAGCGGTGTCGCGCATCGTCCCCTCCGCGCTCACTGGTGCTGCTCGACGATGAAGTTCTGGAACATCCCCTGGGAAGGACCGCACGTCCCGGTGACCGCGGTCTCGGCTCCCGCCGAATCCAGCAGCACGAAGCCGTAGGTCGTGGTCATGGTGTCCTGGTAGTAGGTCCACTTCCCCTTGACCTTCACCCCCGCGCTCGCGACCTTGTCGAAGACGTAGGTCACGTTGACCGGGTTCGAGCTGTTCCGGTTCACCGCGATCTGCGGCTTTGGGGTGCTGAACGCCGCGTTGGTGGCGGGAGACGTCGAGTTCGGCAGCACGCTCCAGATCGTGCTGCCGTCGAACTTCACCCCCGCGGCCTTGGCGCCGTTGGCCACCTCGTCCACCCAAGTGACGGTCATGGAGTTGATCGCGACCGCCGTGAGGCAGCCGTTGTTGATCATCTGGTACGAGACCTCCTTGCACCCCGGCGCGCCCGAGCTGCAGGTCATCGTCACCGGGTTCTGCGTGGGATTCGGGGGGGAGAGGCAGCAGCCGACGTTCGACTGAGCGTAGACGACGTGGACCGTGGCGGACCTCGTGCACCCGGTGGAGTTCTGCACGGTCACGTCCAGTCGATACTGCCCCGGAGGATTGGCGAGCCAGCTGTCGCTCCAGCTCGGCCCCGCTCCCGCGACCACCTGGGTACGGGTCACCCCCTGGCTCACGTGGGTGTAGGTGAACGTCGCCTGCGTGTAGGTGTCGGTCCCTCCGGCGACGGTCGCCGTGACCGTGACGACTCCCGCGACAGGCTGGCCCTCGGTGGGCGTCGTGAACTGGACGGATCCCGTGAAGGAACAGGTGGGATATGCGGAGCTGGACAGGTCCGACTCGTTCGGGCAGTCGTCGATGGCGCTCACGCGGTAGTAGATCTGTTGGTCCGCCGGGGTCGAGGGTGCGTGCGTGTCGATGTAATCCAGGGAGCCGACCACGTTGCCGATGTAGCTGTAGTCGAGGGTCCCCGGGTCGGTCGCCACGGGCACGGGTCCCGCGCGCCAGACCTTGTACGTGTCGATCGCGATCTGGCCGCCGTTGACGTCCTGGGTGACAGCCTGCCACACCACACGGACATTGTTGCCGTAAAGCAAGTACGCCTGAACGTTCGCCGGGGGCTGCGGCTTCACCGCGCTCGTCGCCTGGCCGGCGGCCCCTGCGGTCGCGGCGCTCTCGAGGCCGCAGGGGGTGTCCACCGCGGTGACCTTGTAGTAGTAGGGCCGGCAGTTGACCGCCGTCACGTCGAGGAAGAGCGGGGAGTCCAGGGGGAGAACCGTGGTCTCGTCGCCGATCTTGTTCCCCGTCGCGGGGGTGAACGAGCCGGTCGCGCCGCGGTAGACGCGATAGCCGCCGAGGTCCCGGATCATCGGGGAGTGAGGATCGCCGCTGACGCTCGACGTGTTCTCGGTGACAGCCGCCCAGCTCAGCCGCACCGAGCTCGTGAGATTGGTCGTGGCGGTGAGGCTCGTCGGGACCTTCGGCGTGGTCGTGTTGGTCGTCGTGGCGCTCCGCTCGTCGGAGTTGACGCTGACGTTCCCCGCGGCGTCCAGCGCCTGGATGGTGACGTAGTACATCGTGGCGGCGCTCAAGCCGCCGACGTACGCGGAGGTCTCCGCGGCGCTCCGCAAGCCGGTCGGACTGCTCGAGACCGTGCCGAAGTTCACGCGGTAGCCGACGACCGCGTCCGCCGACGGATTGGCCGGCCAGGTGACGTACAGCCCGCCGCAATGCCCCGTGTAGAGGGTCGGCGCGCCGGGCTTCGAGGGAGGGACGACGTCGGACATGATGTCGCGCACGCCCTTCATTCCGAGATTCCTGGGAGCCACGTCCGAGGTCAGATCGAACTTCCGATACGCCCGGGTGCTGGCGTGGGTGTCCGTCGTGTCCGTCCAACCCACGTCGGGCTCCCGCGTCAGGCCGACGAGATCCAGCGTCACGCGGCGGATGCTCGCCCGCGCCGCCTTGGACGTGGCCGTCTCGCTGCCCCCGGCGCTGGCCACCTGCGTGCCGTCTTGCGCGTAGTAGGTGTAGGTCATGGAGCGGATGTTCTCGACCAGCGGGGTCTTGACCGGGCTCCCGTCGGTGTTGCTCAGCGTGACCCGGTACAGCGTGTACGGCGGGTTGTCCTGGGTCAGCGCCACGTGCGGGATGTCTACCTGCTGCACGACGCCGGTCCTCGGGCTGTGGAGGTCGGCGTAGAAGGTGAGCGTGTCGGGGCTCGAGCCGTCGGGCTTGGCGAGCACGTAGGTCACGATCTCGTCGTTGCCGGTGGAGACCGTCGAGAACGCGCCGCCGGTCGCGAGCGTCGTCTCCGGCGTGACCGACGCCGTCGGGTCCTCCGCGTCGTAGTCGGCGCGGATCGTGACCGCGGTGTCGAACGCCCCCTCGATCTGCTCGTCGGGCCGGGCGATGTCGCCGTCCGGATTGTAGTTGTACCCCGCCATGCGGAGGTCGGCGTTCAGCTTGTCGGAGGCGATCCTCACCGCCTGCTGCTGCTCGCTGACGTTCTCCCCCTTCTTGAAGGACTTGCGGGCGGCGTCGTAGAGCGAGAGCGCGATGACGAAGGCGACGGCCAGGATGGTGATCGCCACCAGCACTTCGATCATCGACATGCCGACCTGCCGGGCCTGCGACCTGCTGCGGCTTCTCATGGCGTATCCTCCACGTCCGGGGCCGCTCACATCCTCACCGTGCCGACCTGGACCGTACGGTGCCTCGGCCCCTCGTCCCAGTTCACGGTGACCAGCACGCGAATGGCGCGCGACGCGTTCATGGCGGGGGGCGTGCCGCCGGGGCCAAGGGACTGCAGCTGAACCATGGCGTAGCCGTTGACCAGGCTCGGAGCGACGGCGGCCTGCCACCTTACCGCCTCGGCGGTGGTGTTCGTCCGCGTGTCGACGCTGTAGCTGGTCGCCGTCCCGTCGTAGCCGAACACCTGGTAGGACTGGTGGAGCGACCATCGGTTCATCTCCTCCAGGATCGTGCGGCCGATCGCCACGGCCTCGCTGCTGGTCTTCCCGCTTTGGACCTGTTTGGCGCCGATCACGAACAGCCCCGAGATCGAGATCAACACGCCGGCCAGGAGACCGAGCGCGATCACGACCTCGACCAGGCTGAAGCCTCGCTCCGCGTTGCGATGCATCGTGCTCCCCCTTCCCTACGACGCGACGCGCTGGTGGGTCGTGCTCGAGACCCCCATGACGCTGGTCGTGATGGTCCACTGCTCCTTCACCCCGCCCGAGACGTCCGCCTCGAGGACCAACGTCGCGGCGGAGGCGAGCGAGCCGTTCGGCAGGAAGTAGATGTGCGTTTCCGCCGACGGAGAGGTGATCCGGACGCCGTCCGGGAGCTGGATGGAGCGCGGCAGGCCGTTCGTCCCCGGATACTGGTACCGGTTCGTGGGGTGCGGAAAGACGTCGAAGTCCAGGGAGGGCATCACGCGCTTCGACACCGCGATCATCCGTGCCGCCTTGAGATCGATGGCGAGCTGGTCCGCGACGCCCCGGACCTTCGCGAGCCGCACCTGCTCCGAGACAAGGGGGATGCCGACCGCGATGGCGAGTCCGAGGATCGCGAGGACCACGAGCATCTCCGCCAGGCTGAATCCCCTCGGTGCGGACCGTTTCGTTTCCATGGGCTTGCTCCCCCTGCGGTTGTGCGGTCGTACGCTGGGCGCCGAGCCGCGGGGCATCCAATGAGCAGGAGCCGTGCCGCCGGTGACGCGGCGACCGGCGTCGGCAACCGCCGTCCCTTCAGCGAGTTGAATAGGGCGGTCCTCGGCCCGAGGCAGGAGGTTATCCGCGGGCCGGGAGAATATGTAACTTTTCGTTACAATGCGGGAAGACGCAGCCTGAAGAGCGCTCCCCCGCGCGGGCCTTCCGCGACCTCGACCGTGCCCCCCATGTCGACCACCGTCCGCTGGACGAGCGCGAGCCCGAGGCCGGTGCCCCTCGCACGGGTGGTGAAGAACGGCACGAACACCCGCGCCCTGCGGTCGGGGGGGATCCCCGGCCCGTCGTCGTCCACCTCGACCTGGAGCATCCGGCCTCCGGCGGCTCGCCGCCCTTCGATCCGGACGCGGACCTTGCGCCCGTCGTCCGCCACCGCGTCGGCAGCGTTCTGGATCAGGTTGCCGAACACCCGGCGGAGAAGCCCTTCATCGCCGACCACCCGTCCGAACTCCCCGGCGACCTCGATCTCCACCGTCTCCGGGGCCACCGCCGCCGCGGAGCGCAACAGCGACTCCAGGTCCACCGGCAGGCGGGCCGGCTCGGGCGGACGCGCGTAGAGGAGGAACTCGTCCACCGCCGCTCTCACCGCGTCGACTTCCCGGAGGATCTCCTGCGCGGGGCCCCGAACGCGAGGGTCCTCGCGCTTCTCGAGCATCCGCGCGTACCCCAGGATCGTGCCCAGCGCGTTCCGGAACTCGTGCGCGATTCCCGCGGAGAGCTCGCCGACCGCCGCGAGGTTCTCCCGGAGCCGAGCCTGTTCCTGGAGCTGGCGGATTTCCGTCAAGTCCGTGGTGAGCACCAGCGCGCCGACCGTCTCCCCCTTCCAACCGGTCGCGGGGGTCACCGCGACGCCCAGGTGGCCGGTCCGGCCGTCCTCACCGCGGAACGGAAGAACCTCCCGCGTCGCTCCCTTCCCTTGATCGAGGGACACGCGCACGAGCCCGGCGAGCCCCTCGACCCCCGCGCCGAGGCGAGCGAGTTCGAGACCCCGCACCTCGCCTTCGCCCCATCCGAGGTGAACGCGGGCCGACGGGTTCGTCGCGGCGACCCGACCTTGCCGATCCACGACCAGGACGCCGGTTGTCATGGGTCGCGCGGCTCCCGACGCGAATCGGACGAGGTCGCCGAGGCCTCCGCTCTCGCGACCCAGGGTGCCGAGCGCCTCCTCCTGCTCGCGGAGCTTCGCCATGACCGCCCTGAACGCCGATGCCAGGTCGTCGGGATCGGGCGGAGAGCCGGTCGAGCGGTCGGTGAGCCCCACCTCGCCGGCGGCCGCCGCGAGCCTGCGGTACGGCCGGCTGACCCAGTTGGCGAACAGCACGGAGAGGGCGGCGATCAGCAGAACCCCCGCCACCTGGATCGCGAGGACCAGGCGGAAGCTGGCCTCGAGCCTTCCGAGATCGGGGACGGGAGACACCGCCTCCACGATCCCCACGAGCTTCCCGGAGGCGTCGATCAAGGGGACGAACGTCGGCAGGTCCGCGTCCTCGCCCCCGCGTGCCGGCTCCATCGAGCCTATGACCGCGCGTCCCGAGACCAGGGCGGCGCGGTCGTCCTCACCGAGGGCGTCGAAACGCGGCGAGCGCGACGGGGCGGCGGTCCCCTTGGCTCCGATCTCGCGCCCGACCGGGTCGAGCAAGCTGAAGGCGCGGAATCCCCCCTCGAGAACGGCCCTCCTCAGCGCGGGGCTCTGGGGCAGCGGCTGCCTCGCCGACGCGCGCTCGACGAGCGCGTCGACGCCGAGTTCGCGCACGGCGACGGATGCCAGCGCCCGAGCGCGCTCGCGCGCCGCGCCCGCCATGGCGCCGCGCGCCTGCGTCAGGAGCACCAGGTTCACCAGGTTGAGCGCCGCCAGGAACAACACGAGCAGGAGCAGGACCATCCGGACCTGGAACGCGAAGCGCCCCCCCAGCGGACCGCGAGGCACGTCAGGGCCCCAGCCCGAGGAGGCGCAGGTAGGTCTCGGTGGCGCGTCCCGAGGCGAGAAGGGCGGCGAAGGCCGCCGGAGCGAGGAAACAGCCGAACGGCAACGTGTCGCGAAGCGACCGGCCGCGAAGCGGGATCGCCGCGAGCCCAACCGCGGCTCCAGCCACCGAGGCGGCGAGGAGCGTGAACAGGACGCCCCGGGGCCCCGAGAAGGCGCCGACCAGCGCCATCATCTTGACGTCGCCCATTCCCATCGCCTCGACGCCCCGGAGCCGGCCGTAAACGGCGCCGATCACCCAGAGCAGCGCGGATCCGAGGGCTGCGCCGCCGAGGGAGAGCAGGATCCGGCCGAATCCGCAGCCTCCGAGGAACGGATTGAGCCAGGCGAGGCCGACCCCGAGCGCGGTGCCGGTGAGCGTCACCGCGTCGGGAAGCAGGCCGCGATCGAGGTCGGTGAAGAAGAGCACGATGAGCATCCATCCGAGGAGCGCGGACACCGCCCACGCCGCCCCCGGACCGTAGGCGAGCCAAAGACCGAGGAGCAGTCCGCCGCCGAGGGCCTCGACCAGCGGGTACCGCCACGAGATTCTCTCCCGGCACGCGGCGCATCTCCCCCTGAGCGCGATCCAGGACAGGATCGGGACGTTCTGAAACCAGCGGATGGGCGTCCCGCAGCGCGGGCAGCGGGAACCCGGGAACGCCACGCTCTCGCCGAGGGGGAGGCGGTGGATGCACACGTTCAGGAACGAGCCGATCACGAGCCCCACCGCGAGCACGAGGGCCGCGGCGGCGGTCTCCGGAACGAGGGCCATCACCTCGCCTCGAGGACCCCGCCGGTGCGGGACGCGACAAGGCCCGTCGCGGGATCGTAGAGGTAGGCGTGGCCATCCGGGTCACGCGGTTCCGCTCGGAGGAAGCCGGTGCGAACGACGTCCTCGATCTTCCGTGGGAGGCGCCCCTCCCGCACGCGGAATGCCGCGACCGCCGAGGCGAGATCGGCGAGGTCCGCCCGGATCGTGAGGCCGCGGATCTGTCGCTCGGCGATCCCCCTCGAGGCCGCGTCTCCTCGAGGATCGCGCAGGACCTCGTCCCACAGACGGATGGACTCGCGCAGGTCCCCCTTCTTCGCGATGATCCCCGCCTTCATCCGGAGCGGGAGCGCCGGTGCGCCGGGCGACCGGCTCGAGCGGTCGAAGTAGTCCGCGGCTCGCTCGTACTGTCGCGCCCGGTAGCACTCGAACCCCGCGAGGTACGGGAGGACCCAGGCGGTCGGGTTGTTGTGGAACCCCTTGTCGAGCACCCGGAGGCCCGCCTCGAGGTCCGCGGCCTCGGCGATCAGGATCATCGCGCCGAGCCAGTACGGATCCACGTAGTGCGGATCGAGGTCCGCGATCACGCTCCCGAAGACGTGCTCGACGAATCGGAACCGGTCCTTGCGCTCGTAGTCCGAGTAGTGCTGGATGGCCCACACGTAGACGAGATCGGCCGCGAGGGACGCATGCCCCAGGCTCATCGCCCGGAGGTGCTCGCCGTTCGGGAGGTAGAGCAGGGAAACGTCGCTTCCCCGGGACCCCGACTGGAGGGTGACGAGGCGGCCGCGAGAGGCCGCGGCCAGCAAGGCGGCCGCGACGAGTAGCGCGAGGGTCAGGAGCCTCCTCACGTCCGGTACCGCGCGTCCGGGTTCACGGGAAGTCCCTCCGCGAGAACAGCCACGCGGCCAGGATCAGCACCGCGACGATGTACCCGGCGCCGTACAGCGCCCCCCACAGAGGCTCCCCCGGCGGGATCGGCAGCGCGTGGACCGCGGCGGTCTTGAGGTCGAGGCGGTCGAGATTGGGGAGCACGGCGTGGAGGAGGTCGCACAGCGTCCGACCCGCGCCCGGGGGGAGCCTCCTGCTCAGGAGGTCGAAGCTCCAGGACAGGTGCCCCGTCACGTACACGGCGGCGGTGCCGACCGCGGACAGGATCGGGTTCGTGAAGCTCGAGAAGAGGATCGCGAACGCGGTGACGATGGCCAGCTCCACGAGGATCAGGAGCTCCGCCGGCAAGAGGGGGACGGGCGATTCGCCGCGGAACAGCAGGATCGCCGCGAGCACCGCGGACATCAGCAGCACGTTCATCGCCAGGACCGCCAGCAGCCCCGCGTATTTTCCCGCGACGAACTGCCAGCGCGACACCGGCTTCGCCAGGAGCGTGTAGACGGTGCGCCGCTCGATCTCCTTGAACACGAGCGACACCCCGACGAACATCGAGGTCAGGAGCCCGAACACCGAGATCGCGGACAGTCCGAGGTCCTTGATGATCTTGCTCTCGTCGCCGACCGTCAGGAGGGACAGGAAGCGCGACGCCGCGATCAGAAGGAGAGCGAACGCAAGGAGCAGATAGAGGATCCGATCGCGGATCCCCTCGCGGAACGTGTTCACCGCAATGGCGAAGATCGCGTCGAGCGCTCGGGGCCGCGGCGGCTCCTGGGTCCGGGGGGACGTCATCTTCCCTCCTCCCGTCCGCGGCCGGTGGCCACCTCCCGCAGGAAGAGGTCCTCCAGCGTCTCCCGCCGCGGCCAGATGGAGGTCACCTGTCCCCGGGACGCCTTCGCCGACTCCAGGAGCCGCGCGAGCGTCTCGACGTCCCGCACCCTGACGAGCGATTCGGCTCCGGCCGACGAGAGCACCTCGCCGGGTAGGTCGGCCGGCGGCACGCCTTCCACGGCGACCTCGTACCAGAGCACGTTCCGGGACACGACATCCCCCAGCGAGCCCTCGAACCGAACCCGCCCCTTCACGAGGATGGCGACCCGGTCGCAGATCGACTCCGCGTCCTGGAGGATGTGGCTCGAGAAGAACACGGTCCTTCCTGCGGCGCGCTGAGCCAGGATGAGATCGCGCACCTCGCGGCGCCCCATGGGGTCGAGCCCGGACATCGGCTCGTCGAGGATCAGGAGATCCGGCTCGTGAAGGATCGCCTGGGCCAGACCGATCCGTTGCGTCATGCCCTTCGAGAACTTCCTGAGCGGCGTCCTCGCGCACCCGTCGAGGCCGACCTTCACCAGCAGCTCCGCCACGCGATCCCGTCTCGCGGCGCCGGAAATCCCGTGGAGCCGCCCGTAGAAGTCGAGGAACTCCTCCGCGGTGAGGTAATCGTAGAAACGCGGGCTCTCGGGGAGGAAGCCGACCCGCGCGCGCCCCGCCGGATCGGACGGCGGCCGGCCGAAGAGGTGCACGCTCCCGCGGTCGGGCCGGATCAGCCCCAGGATCATCTTGAGGGTGGTGGTCTTCCCGGCGCCGTTCGGGCCGAGCAGGCCGAAGATCTGCCCCGGCGCGACGTCGAGGTCCACGCCCTCCACCGCGACCGTCCGGCCGATGCCGAGATGCCCGTGGAAGGACTTCCTCAGACCTTCGAGTCGGAGCGCGGAGAGGTTGCCGCCGCCATCAGACGTCATCGGACACCAATCTAACCCAGCCCGGTTTCGAGGCAAGGGTCTCGACGTAGATCTCCTCGAGCTGCTCGACCATCCGCCGGATGTCGAAGGACCCGGAGAGAGCGTCCCTGGCGCGCGCGGCGAGCCCCGCGCAGGCTACTGAATCGGCGGCGAGGGCCAGGATCCGCACCGCAGCGGCGGACGGGTCGCCCGGCGGGACGAGGACGCCGGTCTCCCCGTCCCGGACCACCTCGGGCGTGCCGTCCACCGCGGTCGCCACGACGGGCACGCCGGCGGCCATCGCCTGGAGCACGGTCCTGGGGAGACCCTCGAACCGGGAGGTCAGGAGAAACAGGTCCATGGCGTGGAGCAGGGCGGGGACGTCCCGGCGCCATCCCAGGACTCGGACGATCCCGTCGAGTCCGCGTTCGCGGATCCTCGCCTCGACCGCGGCCCTCAGGTCGCCGTCCCCGGCGATGAAGAAACGAGCGGCGGGATGCCGCGCGTGCACCGCAGCGGCGGTCTCCACGAAATCGAGCGGCGCCTTCTGGGGCTTGAGACAGGCGATCATTCCGATTACGAGGTGCTCGGGGGCGAAGCCCATGGCCGCGCGAGTCGATTCTCGGGACGAGGAGGGCCGCTCGTAGATCGTCGGGTCGATCCCGCTCCGTACGAGCCGGTACCGCTCCTCGCGGCCGATCCCGCGGGCGAGCCCCTTCCGCCGATCGGACTCCGCGACGACGAGGATTCGGTCCGTGAACGAGCCCACCGCGCGCTCGAGCGCGGTGAAGAGCCGCCGGACCCCGGGGCGCTGCGCGTCGTTGAAGCTCCATCCGTGGACCGTGTGCACCAGCGCGGGGACCCCCGCGAATCGCGCGGCGAGGCGTCCGAGGATGCCGGCCTTCGACGAGTGCGTGTGCACGAGGTGAACGCGCCGGCGCCTGAAGTGGGCCGCGAGCCGGGCGACGGCCACTGCGTCCCAGAAGGGGTGGATGGGGTGGCGGAGCCAGGGAACGATCAGGACGCGCGCGTCCGCGATCGCCCGCGCGTCGTCGTCCAGGACGCCTCCCGTCCCGGCGACGAGGCTCACATCGAAGCGCGACCGGTCGTGGTGCGCGACGCAGTACAGGGTGTTCTGCTGCGCGCCGCCCAGCTCGAGGCGGGTGATCGCGTGAACCACTCGGGCCTTCACGCTCGCCCCCGCCGGTCCAGGAAGAGGAGGATCGACATCAGCAGGAACAGCGGGAAGCCGAGGTCCCGTTCCCCGCGGAGGTGGAGGTCCAGCATTGCGGCCGCTCGGCCTCGGCGGAGCGACGGCAGGCGATCCTCCGCCCGTCCCGTGAGGAGATCGCCGGCCATGGAGCGGAGCGGGCCGCGGATCCAGGCCGCGAGCGGCAGGTCGAACCCCCGCTTCGGACGCCTCAGGACCTCGGCGGGGATCGAGCCGGCGAACGCCTCACGGAGCGCCACCTTGGTCGCGCCCCTCGCGAACCGGAGCCGCTGCGGAAGCCTCGCGGCCCACGACACCACGGCGGGATCGAGGTAAGGCACCCGGGCCTCGAGCGAGTGCGCCATCGAGGCGAGATCCACCTTGGCCAGGAGATCGTGCGGCAGCCATTCGGAGAGGTCGGTGGCCAGGCGCGCCGAGGTGCCCGCACCCGCGCCGAGGCGCCCGCGGAACGCCTCGACGGCGGAACGCTCCGCCGCTGCCACGGCGGCGTCCTCGAACAGTGCCCGGGCCGTCCCGAGGTCCACCGTCGCCGACCAGAGGAAGTGATTGCGAGCGGGATCCCGCTCCGCCAGGGCATCGAGAGCCTGTCCGGCGCGCGACGGGAGGAGCGCCCAGAGCGGCCGGAGCCGCGCGGCGTGCCTCAGCCCCGGGATGCGGCCGAGCCAGGAGAGCCGGGCCTGGAGGAGATAGCGGCGGTAGCCCCCGAAGATCTCGTCCGCTCCCTCCCCGGTGAGCGCGACCGTGACCTCCCGGCGCGCGAACTCGGACAGGAGCGCGGTGGGGATCAGCGCGGGATCGGTGACCGGCATCGCCAGGTGGTCCACGAGGCGGGGAAGCCAATCCGCTGCTTCCCCCGCCCGGACGCGCAGCTCGTGGTGCCGGGTCCCGTAGCGCGCGGCGACGAGGCGAGCGTGAGAGGCGTCCGCGTCTCCGCTCTCCCCCTCGAAACCCACCGAGAACGTCGACACGGGCCGCGCCGCACCGTCCGACAGGAGATGCAGCAGCACGGTCGAGTCGATCCCGCCCGAGAGGAACATGCCGAGCGGGACGTCCGAGACGGTCTGCTTCCGCACGGCGGCCGCGAGGAGCGCCGGGAGCTCTCCGCGGACGCGTTCCTCGTCGAGTCCCGAGTCCTCGCCTCCACCCGGGACCTCCCACCAGATCCTCCCCTCGAGCCTTCCTTCCCGGACGTGGAGGTATCGGCCCGGGAGGAGCTTCCGCACTCCCCGGTACGGGGTGCGCTCGCCCGGGACGTACTGGAGGCAGAACAGCTCCACGAGGGCCTGCTCGTCGAGGTCGGGGGGAGCGCCCGGCGCGTGGAGGAGCGCGCGGATCTCCGAAGCGAAGTCGAGCCGGCCGCCGCTTTCGCGATAGAAGAGCGGCTTGACCCCCAGCCGGTCCCGCGCGAGGAACACCTCGTCGGTCTTCCGGTCGTGGAGGCAGAACGCGAACATCCCGTCGAGCCTCCCCAGCATCCCGGGACCGTCGTCCTCCCAGAGGTGGACGAGCACCTCGGTGTCGGATCGCGTGCCGAAGCGGTGTCCCGCCCCCTCGAGCTCGCTCCGCAGCTCGCGGTAGTTGTAGATCTCGCCGTTGAACACGACCTGGACCGATCCGTCCTCGCTCTCGATCGGCTGGTCGCCCGTCCTGAGGTCGATCACGCGGAGGCGCCTGATTCCGGCGGCGACCCTCGGCGTCTCGAGGAGACCTTCGGAGTCGGGACCGCGGTGCGTAAGCTCGGCGAGCATCGCGCGGACCCCCTCGGCGCCGGGAGGCCCCGACGCGAGCGCCACGCTGCCGCAGATCCCGCACATCCCGCGACCCTATCCGGCGAGGCGGCGCGCGGCCTCGAGGCCGTCGAGCATCGCGCGCTCCATGTAGGCGTAGGTCCACGCGCCGTAGCGCCCGGCGAGCTGGACTCCCCGCGCCTCGAGGCGGGGGACGACGGCCGCCAGCACCTCGCTCCGGCGCCGGTCGAAGACCACGTAGCCGGGCTCGATGATCGTCCAGTCCTTGACCAGGATGCGGTCCGAACCCCGGAGAACGCCCTCCGCGCGGAGCGCGTCGAGGGTCGTCGCCTCGACGGAGTCGAGGTCGGGGCGATCGCCGTTCGCGAAGGCGATCTCGACGTACATCGAGGAGGTCCCCTCCGGGGCGACGCCGCGAGCGAACGCGGTGGGGAATCCGACCCGGTAGAACGGCACCCCGGCGTCGGGGAAGTAGATCCAGTGCGCTCCGTCGCCGACGCCCTCCCGATCCACTCCCAGATTGAGGCAGGCGACCGACGACCAGTCGAGCCGGCCCGCCGCCTCACTCAGGCCCGCGTCCCCGGTCATCGTGAGGAACCCCGGGAGAGGGATCGTGACGAGGAGCCGGTCCCACCCGATCCGCTCGCCGTTCTCGAGCGTGAGCGTCCGCCGGTCGAGGTCCACCGACCCCACGCGCGCGCCGCACCTCACGGTCGGGATCCCGCGCGCGAGCGCTTCGGGCACGATCCCGATCCCGCCGACCCTCGGGTATCGGAACGTCGGGTTGTACCCCATCCCCTCGTTACCGAGGCCGAGGGCGCCCCGGACGACCTCTCGGAGCGTGGGCCTGGGGATCGACCACGAGACCCAGTCCGCCGTCATGTCGACCGGATCCCGGCGGAACAACTTCGCGTTGTACGGAAACAGGAACGCCTCGCTGATCCCCCGCCCGAAGACCGCGAGCGACCAGTCCCGGAAGGACGCCTCGGTGCCTTCCGGCACCTCGGATCCCAGGCTCTCCACGAACCCGGCGACGCAATCGGCGACGACCCCCACGGGGAGGCCGTGGAGGTTCGCCTGGAACGGGAACGGGAGCGTCGCGCCGCGCGTCCTGATGAACGCCCTCCGCCGGATCGTCTCGAACGCACCGGGGAGGATGCGGTCCACGAGCGCGATCGCCCTCGGATCGCGCAAGTGCAGGAGGTGGCCGGTGTAGTCGAACGAGAAGCCGCCCACCTCACGGGTCCGGCACAATCCCCCCGGAGAGGCCTCCGCCTCGAGGACGAGGTGAGGAACCCCCCGGAGATGATGGGCCGCGCTCAGCCCCGCGAGCCCCCCCCCGAGGATCAGGATCATGATGGCCTCACAGGCTCATGTCGACGCGCCGGAGCAGCCATCCGAGAGCAAGCGCCGCGAGGACCGTCCCGGCGAGGATCGCCGTGGCCCCGGCGGCCCCGACGAACTTCATGCCGATCGCCGCGCCGCCGAGGACCGCCGTGGCCGCGTACGACGCCATCACGGTCTGCCGGGTCGTGAGCCGCCACTTTCGAAGCCTCAGCGCGACGTGGTCGGGGCTCCCGAGCATCACCGGCAGTCCGCGCCGCCACCGCACGTACATCACGAACAACATGTCGAACAGCGGGACCCCGAGGATCAGCCCCGGCGCCACCGCGGCGATCCGGCTGTTCTCGGTGTACCCGTTGTTCATCGCCAGGGCGCCGAGCAGGAGGCCGAGCAGCAGGCTCCCGGTGTCCCCCATGTAGATCCGGGCCGGCTCGAGGTTGAGCCGGAGGAACCCGAGACAGGCTCCGCAGAGGCCCGCGAGGAGGGTCGCGGACTCGTGGCGCCCGTTGACGACCGCCACGGCGAAGAGCGCCGCCGCGGCGACCGCCGCCGTACCCGCGGACAGGCCGTCCATGATGTCGATCAGGTTGAACGCGTTCGTGGCCGCGAGGAGCCAGAGGACGGACAGCGGCAGCGCCGCCCACGTCGGGAGGAAGGTCAGCTTGATGTAGATCCCGGACTTGACCAGGACCATCACCGCCACGGCCTCACCGAGCAGCTTCGTCCACGGGCCGATCTGACCGAGATCGTCCACGAGGCCCAGGATCACCACGATGGACCCGGCCAGGAGCATCCCCAGGACCTCGTCGCGGAATCGCAGCGTGAAGGCGATCGCCAGGAGGAAGGAGAGGAAGATCGCGAGCCCACCGAGATAGGGCACGGGTTCCCGATGGCCCTTGAGGCGGCCGTCGGGACGGTCCACGATCCCGAACCTGAGCGCAGCCTCCCGCATGACCGGAGTGAGCCAGGCCGAGAGCCCCAGCGCGAGGAGGAACGTCGAGGCGTGGACCAGGGCGCGGATCAAGCGGGCGACCCTCCGTGGAGAGTTTGGCGCTTCGGCCGGGCCGAGTCCAGCCGCCGCCGTTCGACGGCGCCGCGGAAGACCTCCCTCTCCCGCCAGAGCCTCAGGAGCACGCCGGGAGACGCCACGAGCAGCAGCGCGGCGAGACCGACGTCGCGGCCGAGGATGAACGGGAGATCCCGGAGGTACGCGCGGAGCGTGTCGTTGCGGAGGATCGTCAGGTACCGGTTCTTGGCGACGTGGAAACGAACCTCCGGGCTCCGGTGCAGGAGGGCCCAACCCCTCCGCCGGACCGACGCGCCGGAGGCCGTGGCGCCGCGCGCGTGGACTCCGATCGCCTCGTGGCGGTATGCCGCCGTCCACCCGAGGCGATGGGCCCTCCAGGCCAGGTCCAGGTCCTCGTAGAAAGCGAAGAACCGCGAGTCGAACACCTCGCCGTCCGGGTCGGCGACCTCCTCGAGCATGGCGCGGCGGTAGAGCGCCGCCGCGCCGCAGGCCCCGAACACCTCGCCGTCGCGGTCGAACTGCCCCTCGTCCGGCTCGCCGTACCCGCGGTCCACAGGCTGCCGGGAGCGCGCGAGCATCTGCCCCGCCGAGTCGATCGTCCGTCCGTCGGGACGGAGGAGCTTTCCCGCCGCGATCCCCACCGCCTCGTCCTCGAACGCCGGCAGGAGAGCCTCGAGGAACCCGGGGCCCAGCCGCGCGTCGGGGTTCAGCACCAGCACGAACGGGCTCACGGTCCGGGCGAATCCGAGGTTGTTCGCGCGGCAGAACCCGAGATTGGTCCCACACTCGATCAGCGCCAGGCCAGGGTAGCCGTCGCGAACCATCGAGACGGTTCCGTCCGTGGAGCCGTTGTCCACCACGACGATCTCGGCGGGGGGCCTCGTCAGCCGGAGGAGACTCCTCAGGCAGTCGGCGATCCACGCCGCGGCATTCCACGTCACGATCACCACCGCGACCGGGGACCGGTCCGCGGCTCCTATGGCCCCCGCGTCCTCGCTCATCGCGCTCATCGCTCTACCGCCGGACCGCGATGACGATGTCCTGGGAGGAGAGGTGCTCGGCGCGGCCCGACCAGCCGCCCCAGCGGATGGGTTCCACGATCTCGAGGCGGTTTCTGTCGTACAGTTCGCGGACGTCGTTCTCGAGGTACGCCACCGCGGACTCGGGAACCCCCGCGTCCACGACCCGGCACCCCCCGAGTTCGTGCGCGAACCGAGTCGGGCTCGTCCCCAACCGAATCCTCCGCTCGGCCTCGGCGTCCAGCAGGAACCAGGTGATCAGGCACCGCGCGCCCGGGCGCAGGACCCGGGCGACCTCGGAAAGGTAGCGGTCGGTCCCGGCGGGGAGCATGTGCGTCACGACCGACGTCAGGAACGCGAAGTCGAATGATTCGCTCTCGAAAGGGAATCGGTACCCCGACGGGGCGAATCTCCCCTTCGGGTTGTACATCGGGCTCCTCACGTCGGCGTGGACGAAGCGGAACCGCGGGTGCCTCGCCGCGATGTGGTCGCAGCACCATCTTATGTGTTCCTCGAGGAGGTCGAACCCTTCGTAGGATCCGCCGTCCCGAAGGTACCGGGTGAGGGGCAGCGCCATCCGGCCGGCGCCACATCCCACGTCGAGGACCCGCTGGTTCGGCTCGAGGCCGCAGAGATTCACGAAGTAACGGAAGAACTCCTCGCCGATCGCCTCGAAATCGCCATCCCCCACGAACGCGACGCTCCTGGGGGGAAGGCCATCCCTCCGCTTTCCCCTGAGCCAATCGACGAGATCCGCCGGGAGGAAGACGATCTTCCGAACGGACGGCCGGTAGTAGATCCGTCTCGCGAGCGACTGGATCGGGGCCGGGAGCCACCTTCGCAGTGCGCTCTTCATCGCGCCCACGGGACGCGCTCGCGCCGGACGTGAGAACACTTCACGCCGCGATTCTGTATGGAACGACCTGTCAAGTCCACCGGCTGCGCAGCGACACCTTCTCGCGGGCTCCGTCCGGGGCCGAGCAGGCGGCGGTCGAAGCGGCTGACCCGCGAAGGAGAGTGGGGCCAGGGCCTCGAATCCCCACCCGCGAGTCCGGCCACGACTCCTCCCGTCTCGCGATGCTTCGATCGCGTTGCACGGCGCGTCAATGGGCTGCGTCCAGCACGACGCGCCACGTCCGCTCCGCTGCCACGTCCGGGTCGAACCGCGCGGCGCGCCCCGGCCCGTCGCGTGCGAGCCTCACGGCAATTCGCCCGCCACGCATCAGCCCCTCGAGCTGCGCGCCGATTTCACGGGGGTCATCGGTCTCGACCCACGCGGCAACGTCGCCGAGAACCTCCGGAAGGCTCGCGCGACGCAGCGCGAGGACCGGCGTGCCGACCGCCAGCGCCTCGAGCACCGGCAGGCCGAAGCCTTCATACTCCGAAAGGTAAACGAGCGCGGCAGCCTCGCCGAGGAGTCCGCGCAGGATCGGCTCGGGTGCCCACGCGCGGCGGATCACCCGGTCCGCGATCCCGCCCTCCCGGGCCAGGTCGTCGACGTCGGGGGCGGGCGGAACCGAGGGGCCCACGACGACCAGGCGCGCCTCGATCGTGACGCGGGAGAAGGCGCGGACGACCAGATCGAGGTTGCGCCGCGCCGTCACGGCACCGAGGTGCAACGCGTAGGGCCCGGCGAAGCCGAGCCACTCCCGCGCCGCGCGACGCTCCGTCGCCTCGACCGGCCTCCGCCAGCTCGGGTCGAGGCCCGGCGGGATCACGTCGATCCGCTCACGTCGCACGCCGAGGTGACGAGCGATCTCGCCGGCCGAGAATTCGCTCACCGTGACGACGCGACGCGCCTTCCTGGCGGACGGCCCCGCGAGCGCGAACGCGACGCGCGACTTCGCCGAGAACCACTCGGGATGGGCGGCGAAGGAGACATCGTGGATCACGACGACCGTCGGGACGCGGGCCACGAGGGGGATCGTATAGAAGGGGCAGAACAGCACGTCGACACGCCGACGGACGAGGTGCGCCCCGAGCCGGAACTGACGCCATGCCGGGTCGCCGCCTGGCAGCGGCCAGCGCAGCACGGTCGTAGCGATGCCGGACGGAAGCGGCCGGTCGGTAAACAGTTCCAGCGCGTCTTTCCGTTTCAGGGAAGTCGGCAGGTGCTCGATCAGCGCCGAGAGGTAGCGCGCCACGCCGGTCGGCGTCCCGGCGAGCACGCTGGCGTCGACCCCGACTCTCACGCGTTCTCCGACGCGACGAGGTACCTGGTGCGAAGCTCCCCCGCGACCTCGCCCGGATCGTCGCGGTGCCTGCCCGGGTCCGTCATCCCCGTCCCGCCTCCTCAAGCGCCTGCCGATAGACCTCGATGGTTTCCCGCGCGGTCCTCGCCCAGGTGTAGGCTCGCGCGCGCTCCCTCCCCCGTGAGATTCGCAGGGCGCGGGCTGAGGGGTCGCCCCCCAGGCGACCGAGCGCCGCCGCCCACGCTTCGACATCGTCGGGACCCGCGAGGATCGCGGCGTCGCCCAGCACCTCGGCCAGCGCGCCCGCGGGGGACGAGACCACGGGGCAGCCGGCGGCCAGCGCTTCCAGCGGCGGGAAGCCGAAGCCCTCGTAGCGGCTCGGGAACAGGAAGGCGAACGCCTCCCGGTACGCGGCGCCAAGGGTCGCGTCGTCCACGTGCCCCAACGCCGAGACCGAGCCTCTGAGCCCGAGCGAGCGCGCGCCGCGGAGGAACTCCTCCCGACGCGCCCCCTCCTCGCCGAGCACGACGAGATGCAATCCCTGCCCGCCGTCCCGGCACCGGGCCAACACCCGGAGGAGGAACGGAACGTTCTTCAGCGGGTCGAGTCCCCCCGCGTAGAGAACGAACGGCCTCCTAAGTCCGGCCACGGCGGCGCTCGGGGTCGAGGACGCGCCGAGGCGCTCCGCGACGCCGTTCGGCACGGCGACCACGCGCGAGGCCTCGAGGGGGTAGTGGGCGAGGAGGTCGCGGCGCGTCGTCTCCGACACGGCGATGACCCGGTGGGCGGCGAACGCGCTGCGGAACGTCCTCCGGAAGGCCTGGCGGTGACGCCACGAGAGCGCCTCCGGAAAGAGCCTCGCCACGAGGTCGTGGACGGTGAGAACGAGCGCGGTGTCCCCCGCGCCCGCGGACGGAAGGGCGTACGCGGGAGCGTGGTAGAGCCCGATCCGCTCCCGCCGAAGCAGCGGCGGAATCAGGTACCGGTCCGCGATGCCGATTCCGCGGCGGGGCCCGGGATAGCGGACGTCACGAAGCCCGAGTTCCGCTCCGACGCCGTTCCAGGACAGGGCCGCGAACTGCCACCCCGGCGGCGCGGCGTCCGGGAGCGCGCGCGCCAATTCACGGGAGTACCTGCCGACCCCGCGGCCCCCGCTCGGGGTCTCTAGGCAACGGAGATCGACGAGGATGCGCATGTCCGTCCCCCGTCCATCGCGCGGATCGTCCACCCGTTCGCTCCCCTCGGCTCCCGCGGCCGGAGCCGGTGATCAGGCTAGTTTGATTCCCCCTCGCGAATCAACCGTGCCCGGCGGTTCCTCAGGGGAAGGAACGCGGTTACGATGGGCGCCGATGAGCGCGCCCGGCCTGTCCGTCGTGATCCCGAGCCGCAACGGTGTCGCCAGGCTTCCCGAAACGTTGGCCTCGATCGCGCGGCAGAACGTGTCCTGCGGGCTCGAGGTCGTCGTCGTGGACGACGGATCTTCGGATGGGACGAAGGACGCCGCGGCCCGTGTGGAGCTGCCTTGGGGCCCGCCGTTGGTGCTACGGCGAGAACCCGGGCGAGGGCGCGCCGACGCCTGCAACGAAGCGATCGGCGCGGCGCGCGCCCCCGTGATCCTGGTGCTCGACGACGACATGACCTTGAAAAGCGGCGCGGTCGAGGCACACCGAGCCTTCCACGCGCGCCTCGCGCGGGGAGCGGCGATCGGCCGGATCGAGCTGGCGCCCGGGCCCGCGGATTCCTGTTTCAGGCGGTTTCTCGAGCGCGAGGAGGCGTTCCGCGAAACCGCCCTCCTCCGGCAACGGGACGACGTCCCGTTCCCGATGTGCCTCACCGGCCATTTCTCCGCGGCGCGGGAGGTCCTGGTCGCGGCGGGAGGGTTCGACGCGAGCATCGGGCGTTACGGGTTCGAGGACATCGATCTCGGCTTCCGCCTGCACGAGGCGGGGATCCGCATCGCGTACCTTCCCGAGGCCGTCTCGGTCCACCGGGCGCACATGACCGATCTTACGCGCTACCTCGCGCGGCATCGCGAGGCGGGGCTCGTCGCGCGCCAACTGGCCGCCCGTTACCCGGATGGGCCGTTCCGCGAGTACCTCCGGCTGGACGGCCCCGACCGGCTGGGTCTCGGCACGAGTCCCGCCGGGCTCGTCGGTCTGAGGCTCGTGAACCGACTCGTCCTCCTGCGGCCCCTGCGGCGGCTCCTCGGCTCCCGCCCGGGGTTCGGCGCGATCCTGCGGCTCCTCGCCGCGGGCGAGCGAGCGGGGCTCGAGCGCGCGGTCCACTTCGGGTACCACGTCGCCCGGGACATCCGGTACTTCCAGGGGTGCTTCGACGATCCTGCGGGAGGACGGGCGTGAGCGGACCCGAGATCTCCCTCGTCATCCCGAGCTGGAACGGGAAGGCTCTGCTCGAGGAGCACCTCGCCTCGGTCGTCGAAGGCGCGGCGGGGATCTCCGGGTCGGAGGTGATCGTCTCCGACGACGGCTCGACCGACGGAACCATCGAAGCGATCGCCCGCCGGTTCCCGCGTGTTCGGGCCGCGCGCCGCGACCGGAACGGGGGCTTCGGACCGGCGGCGAACGACGGAGTCGCCGCCGCGAGCGGCCGGCTCGTGATTCTCCTCAACAACGACGTCGCGGTCCCCCCGGGAACGTTCGAGCGCCTCGCGGAGGCCCTCGAAGCCGCGCCCGAGGCCTTCGCGGCGGTCCCGTCCATCGTCCGTCGCGAGAGCGGGGAGGACGAGGCCCGCACTCGGATCCGGTTCAGGTGGGGCGTCGTCTCCACCTCGGTCGGGGGAGGGCTCGCCGTGGATCCGGCGTACGCCTGCGGCGGCGCCATGGCGTTCCGCCGGGCCGAGTTCCTGGCGCTGGGCGGCTTCGATCCCCTGTTCGCCCCGTTCTATTGGGAGGACGTGGACCTCTCGTACCGCGCGAGGAAGCGGGGGCGCCGCATCGTCCTCGTGGACGGCGCCCGCGTGGAACACGATCACGGCCGCACCATCGGTGCCCGGTTCGAGCCGAGGAGCGTCGTCGGGATCTACGAGCGGAACCGCCTGATCTTCACCTGGAAGAACCTCGGCGATTCGGCGCTGATGCGAAGGCACCTGGCGTTCCTCCCCCTCAAGCTGGCCTGGGATCTCGCGGCCCATCCCGCGTTCGTCCGGGGGTTCCGGGCCGCGTGGGCGCTTCGGCCCGCGCTCGCGCCGCTCAGGCGTCGCGAGCGGGCCGAGGCGACGAACCGCGACCGCGAGCTGCTGGCGCGGCCTCGCTAGCGCGAGGATCCGGCGAGCCGCCGGAGTACTCTCGCCGCGCGTCTCGGAGCCGCGCGCAGGTGGTGGACGAGGCGAGCGACCCCCGTTCGCCGGCGGTGAAGCCTCAGGAAGGGAACGGGGTCGCGCCGAGGGGCGGCGGCCGCGCCGCGAACCTCCTCGACGCTCGCGATCAACCTGCGGAAGACCGCCGCCTCGCCGTAGTCCCGAAGACAGCGCTCCCATCCCGCCGCGGCGATCGTGCGGCGGTCGTCGTCGTGCGCCAGGTAGTGCCGGGTCAGCTCGATCGCCTCCCCGACCTCCTCGAAGCCGATCGCTTCCCGCCCGACGTCGAAGACGAGGCCCAGATGCCGCTTGTTGTCGCAGAGGAGGAGGACGCCGTTGGCGGGTAGGGCGAACGTCCGGAAGTTGACGGGGCCGGTCGAGTTGTGGAAGTTGGGACCGATCCTCGTGCGCCGGTAAAGGTCCACCCGCCGGTCCTCGGGGAGGAATCCCGCGGGCCACCCTTCGCCGTGGTAAGCCCCGTTCGGAAAGGCCGAGGCGTACCGGTCGAGCCGTTCCTGCCGCCAGGGGCTTCGCGGATCGCGGTAGGGTCCGGTGGGTGCTCCACGCCTTTCGCCGTGGCCCTCAGTCCGACTCCCGTGACGATCACAGTGACCTTAGGGTTCGATGGCACATCCAGGCTTTTCAGCCTGGGCCTC
>JAIQFR010000036.1 GCA_020073205.1 Terriglobia bacterium | reverse complement strand
GATCAAAGGAATTGGGGCAGTTGAGCGTCGCGCCTTTCCCCGCGCCGCTCCCCGTCTCGCGGGGTCCGCCGGTGCCCGGGTAGAGCGGGAACTGGTGTACCGAGAAGTAGAAGACGGTCGGATCCTCCTCGAAGGCGTGCTGGGTGCCGTTCCCGTGGTGGACGTCCCAATCGACGATCAGGACGCGCTCGACCCCCTCCTCCGCCCGAAGGTGCGCGGCCGCCACCGCGACGTTGTTGAACAGGCAAAAACCCATCGCCCGATCGCTCTCCGCATGGTGGCCGGGAGGGCGCACCGCCGCGAAGCCGGCGCGGAGGGTCCCGCGCGCCACTTCGCGGCAGAGCGCGACCGTCGTTCCGGCGGCGATCCGGGCGATCTCCGCGCTGTTCCGCCCCACGGCCGTGTCGGCGTCGAGCATCCTCACCCCGGCCGCGCACGCCTCCTCGACGGCCCTGACGTGCTCGATCCGGTGGACACGGCACAGCACCTCGTCGGAGGCGCGCTCGAGAGGGATCCTCCGGCACCGTCGAGCGAGCCCGCGCTCCTCGAGGCCGCCCCGCACCCGCTCGAGACGGGCCGGGCGCTCGACGTGATGCGGGCCGGTGTCGTGCTCCTCGAATCGGCGGTCCAGCACGAGGCCGACATCGGGCATGGGCGCCTCCGCGTCGTCGTGAGCGAGCATGATACGACCGTGGCGGCTCCCCGGCGACGGGTGTAGTCTCGCCGAGGAGAGCGCGATGGCTGCCGGTTACCCCACGCCCGACCGGGAGCGCGACGAACCCGCCGACGTGCTGCAGAGGCACGCCGATCGTGTCGCCTCCATGATCGTCACCTCGTCGTTCTCCGATCTCGATTGCGCGATCGCGGAGCGAGAGCTGCGAATGGAATGCCTCGTCCTCCTGCCCGACCGGATGGAACTCTTCGACCGGATCTACGCCTCACGGTTCCGGAGACTGCGCGAGCAGTTCCGCTGATGGCGGTCCCCGCCCGCCGGGTCCCGGCGCCGCCTCGGGACACCTGATGCCCGGGCTGGGGGCGCGCCGCGTCCTGCTGCTCGTCGCGGACAACGCGTCCGTGGCGAAGGTCGTGGAAGAGGCGCTTCGCGATGCCGGGATCCCGTTCGACACCGCGGTGCGCGCGGAGCCCGAACCCGGCCTCGCTTTCACCGTGCGCGAGACGGACGAGGACGTCGCCAAGGCGGTCGTCGCGCAGTTCTTCGGTGCCGGCCCCCTCACGGAGGAGGAGGCGCCCCCGGCGCGTCGCGAGGCGGAGAAGGCCGCGTTCCCCAGGGGGCCATTGGCCGCCGCCGCGATCCTCGCGCTCAGCCATCTCGCCGTCGTCATCGCGCTCGTGGGCCCCGATCCAGGCGCCGCCCGATTCGCCTCGCTCGGGGGTCTCGTCGCGGGAGAGCCTCCCCGCGAGCTCTGGCGGCTCGTCACGTCGCTCTTCATTCACGCCGACCTCCGGCACGTGTTCTGGAACGGGCTCTCGATGCTGGTGTTCGCGGTCCCGTTGATCGAGCGGTTCGGTTGGGTCCGGACGACGGCGGTCTACCTGGCGAGCGGAATCCTGGGAGGCGCAGCGGTCCTTGCCACGTCGGAGCCCGGCACGGTCACCATCGGCTCGTCCGGCGCCGTCGCGGGCCTGTTCGGGTGCTGGGTCGCGGCGACGGTCCTGAGCGCCCGGAACGCGCCTCTCCCGCGACGCGCCGTGGTGCGGACGGTCGGGATCGGGCTCCTTGTCCTCCCGGCGCTTCTGACGCCCACCACGATCGGCGGGGACCGGGTCAGCGTCGCGGCCCACCTCGGCGGGCTTGCGGCCGGCCTGCTACTCGGGGGAGTGCTGCGGCGCCGCCGAATCGGACCCGTCGGCGTCAGCGCGGCCGGGTCGGACCCTGCGGGCGCACGGTTTCGAGACCCGACGTTCCGTTCGTGACCGTGACGCCGGCAGGGATCTCGATGGTGTAAAGGGACGCCGCGAGGACGGGATTCACCTGCACGTCGTGGAACTGGATCACGCGGACGTACCCGTCCTTGCCGCCGAGCTCGATCTTGACCGGGAGGTACGTCGACGCGCTGACCCAGAGGCGGACCTGCTCGATGTGCTTCCGCACCCGACGTTTCTTCGGCTCGAGCACGAGCAGGCGCGTCCCCGGGTCGTCCGGGCCGGGTTCGGCCGCACGCACCGAGTAGAACTTCCCCAGCTCGGCCGACGTCTGGCCCAGGCCGAAGATCCGGAAGATCCGCTCGCTCCAACGGTGGACGTCGCTCCGCTCCGCCCTCTTCCGCTGCGGGAAGTAACCCACGTACTGGTCGTTGGCGATGGAGAAGCGCATCACCTCGGGTTCGGCGTACTCCCACAGCACCGACGACGGCTTCGTCAAGAAGAACCGGCCCTTCGCCTGGATCGGGTCCTTGAGCAACTGGCTCGCCGTCGTCTCGACGAATTGGGCGGAGAGCGTCCGGATGGTCCCCTGCACGCGGTCGAAGCCGGCCAGGACCTCTTGGAGCGCCGGGCCCTCGACCCCGCCTCCGGTTGCGGACGGCTCCTTCCGCTCGGGCGCTCCGAGCGCCGATCCGCACGCGAGGAGAAGAGCGATTCCCGCTGCTTCCGCGGCTCGACGCGGCACGGAGATCGTCATCGAAACACCTGCTTCCCTCGATGGAGCCGCCCTTCTCTGCGACATTACCAGCCGGGTCGGGGAGCGTCAAGACGCGCCGTGCTTCGACCGCCGCGGTCGCCGACCCTATAATCGGCTCCTTCGCTTCCTCAGGAGAGCGCGATGCGACCACGGGTCTTCTCCGCCGGTTTTCCGCTCCTGGCGCTCGCCCTCGCGGCGATCGCGATCGCCGCGGGTGCGCCGGAGCCGGCCGCGCCGCCGGCTCCCGCCGAGGACCCGTCGATCCTCAAGCTCGCGGCGGTCCTCAGGGCCGAGGACCGGCGGATCGCGGACGATCCCCTTCGAGCGGCGCTTTCGGACCCCAGCCCTCGCGTTCGGGCCGCCGCGGTCCGCGCGGTCGGCCGCATCGGTGGCCCCGGAGCGAGCACCCTCCTGGTCGCCGCGCTTAAGGACGTCGAGGCCTCCGTCCGCGTCGAGGCCGCGTTCGGGCTGGGGCAGCTCGCCGACGCCACCGCCCTGCCCCGTCTCCTGGAGGCGGCGAAGGACGCCGACGCCCTCGCGAGGTCCGCGGTCGCGGAGGCGCTCGGGAAGATCCACGCTCCGTCGTCCGCCGACGTGCTGGCGACGCTCCTGCTCGACCCGGACGTCAAGGTCAGGGCGAGCGCGTGCCTCGCGGCCTGGAAGTTCGCCGATCCCTCGTTCGCCGTGGAGCCGCTGATCAAGGCGTCCGCGGACCCCGATCCGTTCTCGGCGTTCGCGGCGGCGTACGCGCTCGCCCGTCTCGGCGCCGAAGGGCTGGAGCCCCCGTCCTCCGGCGCGGCGCCGGGCAAGCTGGGGGAGGCCGACCGGAGCCGTGTGCGGGCGCGCCTCGTCGGCCTCGCGAAGTCACGGGTGGCGGAGGTTCGGATGCAGGCGGCCCGGGGACTGTTCGCGCCCGCGCTTCTGCAGGAGACCCGCGCCCTCGGAACGCTGACCTCGGACAACGAGATCGGAGTCCGGGTGAACGCGATCCGCTCCCTGTCCTTTCCCGGCGCGCCCATCGACCCCTACGTCCGGGGGGCGCTGGGATCCAGGGACAAGGCGGTGGCGTACGCGGCGGCGGAAGGTCTCGGCCGGATCTCGGGCCCCATGGCGAAGGACCTTCTCGTCTCGGGGATCGTCAACGAGCCGTGCCTCTGGATCAAGGTGGCGATGGTCGCGACCCTCGGCAAGATGAGCCCGGATGTCGCGGCCGCCATCGCGGCCGGCGTGTCGAAGGACCCTTCCCCCGAGCTTCGGGCGGCGGCGGCGCTGAACCTCGCGGGCCGGACCGACCCGAAGTCCCGCGAGATCGTCGACCGGCTGTTGGGGGATCCCGACCCGCGGGTCCAGGCGGCGGCGGTCGCCTCGCGGGCGGGAGCCGACGGTTCCCTGGCGGAGCTGCTGAAGACCACCCCTTCGTCGCCCGATCCCGCGGTGCGCGAGGCGGTCGCCCGGGTGGCCGGACTCCGGCTGGAGCGCCCGCGAGCCACTTCGGAGGAGCGCGAGGAGGCGCTGGCGTTGATCGAGGCGGTCTCGAAGCGCGCGGCGGCGGACACGATCCCTCTCGCGAAGCTCGCGGCGCTCGACGCCGCGTCGCGCGGCGGCAAGAACCCCAGGGCGCACGCCCTCCTCGAGGCGGGGCTCGCCGACCCCGACCGCCTCGTGCGCCTCAAGGCGATCGACGAGCTCCGGTCGGTGTTCGGCGAGGACCAGGGGAGCCGCGCGGGGGCGGCGTCCGAGCGGCCGATTCAGGATTACGTCGAGATCCTGAAGTGGGGATCGAAGCCGAGGGCGGTCATCGTCACCATGCACCGGCCGGGATATTCTCCCGCGCGCTTCACCATCGCCCTCGACACCGAGACCGCGCCCCTGGCGTCGTGGAACTTTGCGCGGCTCGCGGACCGTGGGTTCTTCGACGGGCTCACGATCCACCGGGCGGTGCCCAACTTCGTGATCCAGGACGGCGATCCGCGAGGGGACGGGAACGGCGACCCCGGCTACTCGATCCGCGACGAGCTCGGTCGCGCTCGCTTCCTGGCGGGCACGGTCGGAATGGCCACCGACGGTCCGGACACCGCGGGGAGCCAGTGGTTCGTCGCGCTCTCGGCCCAGCCGCACCTCGACGGCCGCTACACCGCGTTCGGCTCCGTCGTCCAGAACTTCCTCGGCGTCGTGCTGAGGACCCTGCCGGGGGACCACGTGGCCACGATCCGGAGCTTCGAGGGGACCGGGACCGAGCCGCTCCGGTAGGCTCTACGCGCCCTCGTCGCGAAGTCGGGACACCGTGGCGTCGAGGTCGCGCCGGACCCGGGCACGAATCTCGGCCCAGATCTCGTCGCCGATGGAGAGGAACGCCGCGGCGACCCTCGGATCGAACTGGATGCCGGCGAAGCGCCGGACCTCCTCCCGGGCCGCGTCGACGGAGAGCGCGCGTCGGTAGGGGCGGTCCGAGGTCATCGCGTCGAACGTGTCCACCACCGCGAAGATCCTCGCGCCGAGCGGGATCTCCTCCCCCTTGAGGCCGCGCGGGTAACCCGATCCGTCCCATCGCTCCTGGTGGGAGAGCACGATGTCGAGGGCCGGCGTGAAGTACCCGATGTGGCGGAGCATTCGGTACCCCATCTCGGGGTGCCTCCGCATCTCCACCCACTCGTCGGGGTCGAGCTTCCCCGGCTTCCTCAGGATCGCGTCGGGGACGCCGATCTTCCCCACGTCGTGGAGGATCGCTCCCCGCCGGATCCACGCCAGGTCCGCCTCGCCGACCCCGACCCGCCGCGCGACCTGCTCCGCGTACTCCACCACGCGGAACGAGTGCCCCTGCGTCTCGTTGTCACGGTAATCGAGGGCCGTCACGAGCGCCTGCAGGGTCGCCTCGTAGGACTCCTCGAGCTCCCGCGTTCGCTGCCGGACCATCTCCTCCAGGTGGAGCTGGTAGGCCCGGTTCTCGAGCACCAGGAGGCGGTTCCGGACGGTGCGCTCGACGACGATCCGGACCTCCTCGATGTTGAACGGCTTCGCCACGTAGTCGGCGGCGCCCTCGCGAATCGCGCCGATCGCCGTGTCCACGTCCACGACGCCGGTGACCATGATCACGTCGATGTCCGCGTCGTGCGCCTTGATCCTGCGCAGCAGGTCGAGACCGCTTTCCCCGGGCATGTCGATGTCCGACAGGATGAGGTGCGTGTCCCCCTCCTCCACGATCCTGTACCCCTCGGCGGCGCTCGCCGCGGTCCGAATCGTGTAGCCGTACGCGTCGAGCGCGTCGGCGAGGAGCTCCCGCACCGACAGCTCGTCGTCCACCACGAGAACGTGGTTTCGCGGGGCGCTTTCGATGGGTACCGTCATCGGGCGCGATCCTCTTCTCTTCGGGGAACGGCCGGCTCTTACGGCGGCCGAAGATACTAGCGCTTCGGCGGTGGAAACCCAAGGGGAGCCGGAACTCGCGCGGCCGTCTCGCCGCCGCGCGCGTCGCCGGTCAAGTCACGTCCATCCAGCTCGCTCCGGTCTTCCCGTCCACCAGCAACGGAACCTCCAGCGGGTGCACCTCTTCCATGAGCTTCCTCACCAACGGCTCCACGCGACCGAGCTCCTCCTCCGGCGCCTCGAGGAGCAGCTCGTCGTGAACCTGGAGGAGCATCCTCGTTCGGAGACCGGCACCCGAGAGGGCCGCATCCACCCGCAGCATGGCCATCTTCATCAGGTCCGCCGCGGTGCCCTGGACCGTGGTGTTCACGGCCGCGCGCAGCGCAGCCTCCTCCGCGGCCCGCCCGGCCCGGCCGCTCAGATCGGGGAAGAACCGGACGCGACCGAAGAACGTCCTCACCTCCCTCGTCCTGCGGGCGTCGTCCCGGACCCGCTCGATGTACGCCCTCACCGCGCGGAACCGCTCGAAGTACGCCTCGATGAACCGCTTGGCGTCTGCGCGGGAGATCCCCTGTTCGCGCGCGAGACGGCCCTCGGACATCCCGTAGAGGACCCCGAAGTTCACGGCCTTGGCACGGCGGCGCATCTCGTCCGTCACGAGCGCCGGGTCCACGCCGAAGATCCTCGCGGCGGTGCGCCGATGGATGTCCTCCCCCGCCCGGAACGCGGAGATCAGCTCCGGGTCGCCGCTAAGATGCGCGAGGACGCGGAGCTCGACCTGGGAATAGTCGGACGCGAGGAACACCCAGCCCTCCGCCGGCACGAACGCGGAGCGGATCCTCCGTCCCATCGGGGTCCGCGCGGGAATGTTCTGGAGATTCGGGTCCGACGACGAGAGCCGGCCGGTGGCGGCGCCGGTGGGATGGTACGAGGTGTGGACGCGGCCGGTCTCCGGGTTGACGAGCTCCGGGAGGGCGTCCACGTAGGTCCCCTTGAGCTTCGCCAGCTCCCGGTACTCGAGGATCCTGCGGGCGATCTCGTGCTCGCCCGCGAGGTCCTCGAGCGTCGAGGCGTCGGTGGAGGCGACACCGCTCTTCGCGGTCCGCCTGCCGGGCTTCATGCCGAGCCGCTCGAACAGCACCTCTCGGAGCTGCTTCGGGGAGTCCACGTTGAACGGGGCGCCGGCGAGGGCGTGGATCTCCCTGCGCGCGCGGTCGAGCGCCTCCCCCATCTCGGCGGACATTGCCGCCAGCCGGCCCACGTCGACCCGGATCCCGTAAGCCTCCATCCGCGCGAGCACGGGGAGGAGCGGACCGTCCACCTCCCGGTAGAGGACGTCGAGCCCCATCTCGACGAGCCTCGGCTCCAGCACCTCCGCGAGCCTGAGTGTCACGTCCGCGTCCTCCGCGGCGTACTCTGTGACCCGCGCGACGTCCACTCGGTCGAGGGTGCTCTGCCTCGCGCCGCTCCCGGCGACGTCCTCGTACCGGATCGTCTCGTACGCGAGGAGGTCCCTGGCCAGGCCATCGAGGTTGAACGTCGGCCGGTCGGGCTCGAGGAGGAAGGCGGCGACCATCGTATCGAGACGCCACCCCTCGACCGGAAGCCCATGGCGGCGGAGGACGTGGAGGTCGTACTTGAGGTTCTGCCCGATCTTCCCCACGGCGGGGTCCGCCAGGAGCGGTCCGAGGACCTCCCGCACCGTCGCGAGCGGGAGCTGCTCCGGGACGCCGAGGTAGTCGTGGCCCACGGGAACGTACGCGCCGCTCGCCGGCGCCGAGGAGAGCGAGATGCCGACGAGGCGCGCTCGGAGCGGATCGACGCCGTCGGTCTCGGTGTCCACGGCGAAGCAGCCCGCGGACCGGCAAGCGGCGACGACGGTCTCGAGGTCAGGGCGGGAGAGCACCGTGCGGTAGTCGGCACGGGCGGGAGCCTCCGCTGCGACCTCGGCCGGCGCCGGCGCCTCCTCGGCCTCGGCAAGAAGCCTCCTGAAACCCAGCTCGCGAAAGAGCGCCGTCAGCCGCTCGCGGTCGGGTGGCTCCGTCTGAAGCGCCTCGGCGTCGAACACGACCGGGACTAGAGCGTCCACCGTGGCCAGCTCTCGAGAGAGCCGTGCCTCCTCCGCGTGGTCCCGGACCGATTGCCATGCCTTTCGCCCGCTTCCCTTCTCGATGTCCTTCAAGGCCCGGATCAGCTCCTGAAGGTCCTTCGCGACCGCGCGCCCCTCCGAGCCGGCCCTCGACGGGAGGCGCCCGAGCGCCGCTCGATCGAGCGCTCCTCCGAGCTCGTCGAGCCTGCCGCGGAACGCCTCGTCCCTCTCGACCGCGAGCAGGTCGCGGAGGCGCGCCGCCACCGATTCCCCGGCCTCGCTCGCGGCACGCGCGGTCGATTCGGACAGCGGGTCGTCCTTCCCGACGGCCTCGAGCACGGCAAGGAGCGCGTCCCTCGCCTCGAACGCCGCGACGAAGCGCTGCGCGCGGCCGATCACCTCGTCGACGCCGCCGTACCCGGCGACCATGGCGATCGCGGTCTTCTCGCCGACGCCGGGCACTCCCGGGATGTTGTCCACCGCGTCGCCCATCAGGCCGAGAACGTCGCGCACGCGCCCGGGCGGCACGCCGAAGAACTCCTCCACCCCGGCGGCATCGAGGCGGACATTCTTTGATGGGTTCAGGACCGTGACCCGGTCGTCCACGAGCTGTAGCAGGTCCTTGTCCGACGCCACGACCACCACGTCGAAGCCCGCTTCGCGGCCGAGGCGGGCGTACGTGGCGATCAGGTCGTCCGCCTCGAACCCGGGGAGCTCAAGGACCGGGATCCTGAACGCTTCACAGACCTTCTTCGCGTACGGGAACTGGACGTTCAGGTCCTCCGGCGCGGGCGGCCTGTGGGCCTTGTAGTCCGCGTACCGGTCGTGCCGGAACGTGGGCCCCGGCAGGTCGAAAGCCACCGCGAGGTAGCGCGGCTTCTCGTCCCCGACGAGCTTGCGGAGCATCGTGGTGAAGCCGTAGACCGCGCCGGTCGGCATCCCGCCGGGATTGCTCAGCCCCCGGATCGCGAAGTACGCCCGAAAGAGCTGGGAGGTGCCGTCGACGAGATAGAGGGTCTTCGCGCGCGTGTCGTCCGCCATGGGATTCTCCGCGCGCGCATGATAGCCGACTCCACGTCGAACCGACGGCACACTCGGGCCGCTGACGCGGTGATTCGGGTTGAAAGCCGGCGGGAGAGCTTCCTCGGATGGGCTCCAGCCTCCCGCCGGCTCTGGATCGAGCTACTTCGGTCCCAGGCTCTTGACGTACGCGGCGATCGCCTTGATCTCCTCGGGCTTCAGCTTCTCGGCGTACTTGGGCATCTTGCCCTTCCCTCCCGAGATGATCTTCTCGATCGCGTCGGCCGTTGTGGCCGCCTGCCACTTGGCGTCGTTCAGGTTGGCCGCGTTCTTGGCCATCGGTTTCGCGACCCCGTCCTTCCCGTGACACATGGCGCACTTGGCGTCGAACAGGGCCTTCCCATCCGGCCCGTCCGCCAAGGCGGGAAGGGCGAAGACCGCAATCAGAACGACGAGGACCAGAACCATCCGGCGATTCTCCATGAGCGTTTCCCTCTCCTTCGACTCCCTGGCCTGCGAGTCGTGCTATCCGGTCCCCCGACCGGGTTCCCCTTCCATGTTACTCCGACCGTGCGATCTCTTGCTTCTCGGGTTCACGGGCTCCCCGGCGCGCCCTTCGCGGGCAAGATCTCGGCGAGCTGGAACCGCGATCGAGGCCAGGCGGGCCATGATCTGGCCTCGCGTCGTGAATCCCCGCGCCTCCCCTACCGACCACCACCCCGCGCGTGTCCACCCGAGTGTCCAATCCGCATTCGGGCTTCGGACGCCGGTGTCGGGGTCTCCGAGGCGCGCGCCCACTCCCGCGCGTCGGATCGGATGCGATCGAGCGTCGAGTCGGTGAGCGCCAGCGCGCCGCGGGCTCGCTCGAGGGTCAAGGCGTCGCTCTGGTCGATCCGGCCTTGGAGCGGAAGAGGCGAGCCGGCCAGCTCCGCCTTCAGTTCTCCTCCGTCCCCCGCCGGGACGAGGGCCATGTCCAGCTCGGCCGTCAACGCTTCCGCGAGGCAGTTGGCAGCCGCAAGCGGGTGGTCGAACTTCTCGATGCGAACCTGGTGATGCGCTCCTACCGCCAATGCGAGATCCGGCGGCAGGCCCCACAGTTGGACCATCCGGGCCCCTGCCTTGGGGTGGGCGGCATGGATGGCCGGCCACAGCACGTCGAGGGCGGGTGGCTGCTTGCCGCGCCCCACGTCACCAAGGACGAGTAGGATCCCCGCAATCCCGACGTCGTGAAGGAGCCCGCAGAGGAATGCCTGCTCTTCCGGGATGGGGGTATGCCGCGATACGAACCGGGCCACGTGGGCCGTGGCGAGACAATGGGCTTGCAATCGCTCCATCCAGCCCCGGTACGACGCGGAGCGGAAGACGCGGAGAGTCATGGCGGCCTGCATGACGATTCCCCGCAGCTTCTCCAGGCCGACGCGAGAGAGAGCTTCACGAAGGAGGACCACCGATCCGGATCGAGCGTAGAAGGCGGACCGTGCAACGGAGAGAACCTCGCCGGCCAGCATGGCGTCCCGCTCGAGCAGAGACTCGATCCTGCGGAACTCCACGTCGGGATCCTGCGAGAGGGCCAGGAGCTCGGTCGCGACCTCGGGAAGCCGCGGTGGATGGTAGCCGGGAGAATCGAACGTCTGAACCAGCCGATCGGTCAGAGCCTGCTCGTCCAAGAATCCGAGCTGGTCGCAGTCGATCGTGTGTTCGCCTTGCCCGTAATCGGCCTGCCATGGCTTGCGTCCGCCCATTTCTCGTCGTGCGGCCTGCGCCACGTTCCCTCCAGCCGTGAATCGTCAAGGTGCAGGCCGAGACGGTCGCGAGGAGTGTCCCGACGGCACCGCAGACAATATGGGAGTGAGTCGGCCGTAGCGCCAAGGGGCGGAGGCGGGGGTGACGGAGCGTTCCAGTACCGGCCGCTCCCGCGGATTCGCCGCTTGAAGGTATCCCCTCGCACCCGCCCCGTTGAGCCCGAGGAACCCGTACACGCACCCCGCCGGGACGTCAACGCGACATCGTCGACGGCGGCCAGGGGGCCGATGCGACGCGTGAGACCCGACGTCGCGATGGCAGGCTCGTCCATGTCGTCCGCGCCCCCGGAAGTCGATCAGTCGCTCGCACGCCCGATGACCGGGCGAAGAACTCCCGGCCGGTCGATGTCCTCGAGGGCGAGGAAGCCGGGGCCGGTGCGCGCGAGGGTCCGGGGACCGGCCCAGATGCGAGCGAATCGACCACCCGGCATTCCGTCCGGCTTCCACCGTGGCAGATCGATCCATCGCCCCGTGGCGACCTCGTAGACCCGCGCCTCGGGCACGATTCCCTCAGGTGGGAGGCCGTTGAAGGACCGTGCGCGGAGTTCCGGGCACTTCGCGTCGTCCGCCACTCGGTCCTTGGATCGTTCGCCGGCTCGGACGAAAAGCAGCTTCCGGTCGGGGGAGATTTCGAGGTAAGCATCGACGTTTCGCCAACGCCGCAGGACCTTCGCCTCTTCGCCGGGCGAGCCGAGAAGAAGACGCGTTTCAACGCCGTCCGATTCCATCCACGCCAGCGCGTCCCCTGCGAGCCACGACACGGCCCCACGAGGAACCTGCGGCGGGATCTCCTTACCCGTCGGAAGATCCAGGAGCGGCCGCGTGTCGCAACGATCGGCGGCGCGATCCACCAGCCAGTAGCGGCCGGAAGGTGACAGCCGCCCGGTCGCCGCCCACGGCCGTCCGGTTTCGCGAAGTATCGGCTCGGGCTCGATGCGTGCCCGCTCGACGTCGAGGCGGTGCACCGTGTAATCCACCGACTCCTGCGCGCGAGACTGGTTGTCCTGGACCTTGGCGGAAGAATCGCCGGTCGCTCCCACCGCCACGAACAGCGTTCCGTCGTCGGTCGGACGCAGCACACCCAGGCTCCAGTAGTTGCGCCAGAGGTCGGTCTCGCGAACGTCGCCGGAAACGGGGTCCACGACTGCGAGCCCTACTTGGCGGTCGCGCCAGGCCGAGAGGACGACGCGATCTCCCGCCCAGGTGAACCGCTGCCAGCCGCCCGGTTCGGAAATCGGAACCGGCCTCCCGATGCGCCGTCCGTGCGCGTCCAGGATCTCGAGCCGGGGCGACGCCGCGACGCCGCCGAACCAGCTCGACGACGTCAGGACGGCGAGCCGCTTCCCGTCGCGGCTCCAAGCCAACTGGTGGACCGGCGGAGCGACGAACGTCCCTCTTCCCCCGCTCGCGACGTCCACGATCCACCCGCCTTCATTCTCCCAAGCGTTCCCGACGAAAGCGACGGGGGCCGTCGCCGAGGCGACGACGGCCGCGCCCCGCTCGAGACGCGTCGACTCGAAGCGCACGCAGACCGGTGCCGCGAGGAAGAAGACCACGAGCACGGCGACGACGGCCATCCCGAGAACGCCCCCCCAACGAAACGCCCGCCCTCTCCCCGCGGGCTCGCCGCGGCAGGTGGCGAACGACGACGCGACCAGGAACGCCGGCAGCAGGAGCCACGGAATGACGAGACCCAGGGGGACGGCGTGGAATGCCGCGTAGGGGAACCAAAAATACAGGAAATAGGCGATCGCGATGGGTGCCAAGGCCATGAGGAGGCCGAGCAGCACGGCAGCCAGGGGCGCGGCCACCACGGAGGCCGCAGCGACCGCCCCGCAAAGAGCAAGCCCGGTCAGGAGACCTCCGGCCGCGAAGAACCTCGCCGCGTCGAACCAGGCGTCGGACGAAGGGCTCGCCGACGACCAGGCGAACAACGCCCAGAGGAGCCCGGTCCCCGCCGCGATCACCAGCGTGGATCCCAGCGACGTGAGCAGCCGCGCCAGCCAGGTCTTGTTGCGCGGCACCGGTCTCTCCAGCAGGAAGCTCTCGACACCCGCCGCGCGGTCGCCTGCGAACGCCTGCGCGGTGACCAGGAGCGCCGCCAGCGGCCAGATCGCCATCGCGAGCGTCGCGGGCAGGATTTCGAGGAGGATCGTCCGCGTCGCGTCGCTCCCGAGACGTCCGAACGGCGCGAACCCCCTGCGGGCCGCGGACGCGCCGGCGAGGAATGCGACCGGGAGCACGAGGCCGAGCGCGAGGCCTGCGAGGCGCAGCGCCCGGGTCTGCCGCCACTCCTTCCACAGGAGCGCCCTAAGCATGATCCGCCTCCCTCGCATCCCCGTGCCGGAGGAACGCGACCAGGATCTCCTCGAGCGGGAGCGCCTCGAACCGGACCTCGCGGGCGCCGGCCTTGCGGAGCGTGGACTCGAGGTCGCCGTTCGCCCCGTCGCTCACGACGCGCAGAACGCGACCCTCGGCCACCGCGTCGATCTGTCCGGAGAGCACCATGGCCCGCGGAGCGTCGCCATCGAACACCGCGGTGGCCCGGCGAATCCTCGCCTTGATCTCGTCGAGCGAGCCGTCGAACCGGATCCTGCCCTGGTCCATGATCGCCACCCGGTCGGCGACGCGCTCGACGTCGTGGACGAGATGCGAGGCGTAGACCACCATCCCTCCTTCGGCCGGGACGGCGTCCAGGATCCCTTCGAGCACCTCCCGTCTGACCAGGGGATCGAGCCCCGCGGTCGGGTCGTCGAGGAGGAGCACCTCGGGACGGCAAGCGACGGCCAAGACCAGGGCGACCTTTGCTCGAGTCCCGCGAGAAAGCGTCTTGATCCGTGATCCGGGATCGAGGTCGAGCCGCTTTCGCAGCGACTCGGCGAGCCCGGCGTCCCACCGCGGGTGGAGCGCGGCGCCGAAGCCGAGAATCTCCGCCACCGTCATCCACGGATAGAGAGCCGATTCCTCGGCCAGCAGGCTCACGCGCCTCCTGACCTCGCGTCCGTTGGCCACCGGGTCGAGGCCGAGCACCCGGATCCGCCCGGCGTCCGGGAAGAGGACCCCGTGAGCGAGCCTCAGTGCCGTGGTCTTCCCGGCTCCGTTCCGGCCGATCAGGCCGAGGACGGTTCCCGGCGCCACGGAGATGGAGACGTCGTCGAGAGCGACGTTGCGGCCGAAGGATCTCCGGACACCGTCGAACGTCAAGGCGGGCTCTTTCATTCGCTCTCCTTCCCGGACGGACCCTTGTCGGGCCCGACCGCCGCCCCCTCCCTTCGCCTCCGGAACCCCTCGATCCGCCGGCTGAGCCGCCACCCCAGCTCCTCGAGCGGCATCCCCGCGAGATGCGCCTCGACGAGGAGCCGGTCCAGGGCGGCATCCACGGTCAACTCGCGGCCCGCGCGGTCCACCCGGCCGGCGCCGTCGGCGACGAACGTCCCCTGCCCGACCCGCGTCCTCACGACGCCCTCGTGCTCCAGCTGCTGGATCGCGCGGGCGGCGGTGTTGCGGTTGACACGCCCCCGGATCGCCAGCTCCCGCACGGTCGGGAGTTGGTCGCCCACCTTGAGGGCGCCGATCGCCACGAGGCCGCGCACTTGGTCCACGATCTGCTGGTAGAGCGGCACCGGGCTTTCGGGATCGAGGTCAAGGATCATTTGGACTCGGCGTCCGCCGTCTGCCGGAAGCGCCCGTTCTCGAGAATGATGTCGCCATCGAAGTTGAGCGTGGTGGTTCCTGCCCTTGGATCGTCGTAGGGTCCGGCCGGCTTGCGGTCCGCGCCGTTGCTCACGATCCGGTAGGTCTTGCCGTCGGACCAGTAGAGGAGCGCGCCCCCCCACGCGTCAGTGACGGGAAGGTCCCGGACGTACATGGGCTGGAGGTCCTTTCGCAACGTCTCCGCCGGGACGTAGCCCGCCGTCGGGCCTGGGTAGCGGCTGTTGTCCAATGCGAAGGCCGCCAGTGCGGTGGCGACGGTGTTGATGTCCCGCAGGGTTTTCGTCTGGAGATCGGCTTGAATGAAAATGGGAGCAACGCCGGTGTGCTGAGGCTGGGCCTGCACCCCTGTCACCGCTGAGACCAGTGCGATGGATAGCGTGACCACGGCAATTCGGGAAATCCTCACGATCCGCATCCCCGCACCTCCTCAACCGCCCGTGGCGGTGCGTTTATTGTCCTAATGTCCTAGGACAATATACGGAGACTCGCGGCCGCTGTCAAGGGGTTTCGCCGGGTTGGAAGAAACGGCGGCAGGAGCCGAGATCTCGAACCACCGGGTACCCGGGCAGCGAAGCCAGGAACGTCCGCCCGTAGTGGCGTGTCGTGAGGCGGGGATCGAGGACCGCGAGGATCCCGCGATCCGAGCGGCTCCTCAGGAGACGGCCGAGCCCCTGCTTGAGCTCGAGGACGGCCAGCGGCGTCTGGTACTCGGCGAACGGGTTCCCGCCGGCCTTCAGGATCCGCTCGATCCGGGCGGCGACCAGGGGATCCGCCGGGACGTCGAACGGGAGCTTGTCCACCACGACGAGGGAGAGTGCGTCTCCGGGAACGTCGACGCCGTGCCAGAACGAGGTGGTGCCGAGCAGCACCGCGCCCTCCGTCGCCTTGAACTCCTCGACCAGCGCGGCCTTGCTCCCCTCTCCCTGGACGAACAGCGTCCACGAGCCTTCCCGCTCCAGCCCTACGCGGACGCGCGCCATGACCGCGTACGACGTGAACAGCAGGAACGCCCGGCCGCGCGTGATCTCGAGCAGCGCGTGAATCTCGTCCAGCGCGCGCCCGAGCCAGCCGCGGTCCTTGGGCTCCGGCATCCGGGCGGGAAGGTAGAGGACCGCCTGGGCCTCGTGATCGAACGGCGACTCCACGATGCGCGTCTCGCACTGCTCGAGCCCCAGCCGGCGCTGGAAGAAGTCGAACCTCCCCTCGACCGCGAGCGTGGCCGAGGTGAGCACGGCGGCATGGAGGCGCGTGAACAGCGATTCCCTCAGGAGGGTCGACACGTCGATCGGCGAGGCCGCGAGGATGACGCCCGCCCTCCCGCGCGCCTCGAGGCTGTAGACGTACCCCGGGTCGCTCCTCCGGAGGACGAGGGCGAGCGCTTCCTTGATCTCGCCGCTCCGGACCTCGACCGCCGACCCCGCCTCGTCGCCGTGGGCGGAGCCCGTGCCCGCGATGTCCTCGAGTGCGCCGGCGAGGAGCGCCCACTCGTGCTCGAGCGCCGGACCGCCCCGATCCGGCGCGTCGAACCTGACGCGCCCCGACGCCTCCTCGAGACGCTCCCGGATCACGCCGAAGAACTCCCGTGCGGCTTGGCGGAGTGCTGCGGCCCCACCGCCGCCTTTCGAGGCGCCGCCGGCCTTCGCGGCGAGCGCCTCGGCGTCGCGGGCCAGATCCTCGACCTGGCCCGAGGAGACCTGGATGCCGAAGTACTGGGTCGCGATCTCCTCGAGGAGGTGCGCCTCGTCGAACACCACCGTGTCGTAATCCGGGAGGACGGCGCCGAACGCCGAGCGCACCGCGAGGTCCGCGAAGAACAGGTAGTGGTTGACCACGAGGATCCGCGACTGCTCCGCCCGGCGCTTGAGCTTCGTGAGCCAGCACTGCTCGAACTCCGGGCACTTCCGACCGGTGCACGTGTCCGCCTTGGCGTTCACGTCCCGCCAGAGCCTGAGCCCGTCCGGCAGGTCGGCGATCTCGGCGCGGTCGCCGGTCTCGGTCTTGCGCCCCCACTTCCGCAGCTTGGGAAGCCACTTCCGCTCGTCGAGGGCCTCGAACATCGGCTGCGCGTCGAACTCAGCGAATCTCTGCCGGCAGAGGTAGTTGTCTCGCCCCTTCATGAGGCAGGCGGAGAGGGTCCACCCCGCCCGTTCGCGGAGGAACGGCAGGTCCTTCCGGAAGATCTGATCCTGGAGGTTCCGCGTCCCGGTGGAGACGACCACCCTCCGGCCCGACTCGATGGCGGGCACGAGGTACGCGAGGGTCTTGCCCGTCCCGGTCCCCGCCTCGACCATCAGGACGCCGCCGTCGCGGAAGACGCGCTCCACCGCGCGGGCCATCTCCTCCTGGCCCGGCCGCGGCTCGTACGCCGGATGCGCGCGAGAGAGCGGCCCGCCGGGAGCGAAGAAGGGACCGGCAGGCGCCATCTCCTAGGCTCGGGCCCCCGCCGTCCGAAGGCGCTTCGCGTAGAGAGGAAAGCGGCCGGCGAGCGCGAGCACCTCCTCGCGAATTCCGTCAAGCGCCGCGGGATCGTCGCGGGAGTCGAGGCCGCGGGAGATCAGTCCCGCGATCGCTTCCATCTCGGGGAGCCTCATCCCGCGCGTCGTGACGGCCGGCGTGCCGACCCTAATCCCGCTGGCGACGAACGGCTTGTTCGTGTCGAACGGGATCGTGTTCTTGTTCACGGTGATGCCGGCCTGCTCGAGCGCCTTCTCGGCGGCCTTGCCGGTGATCCCCTTCGAGAACACGTCGACCAGGAACAGGTGGGTGTCCGTTCCCCCCGATACGATCCGGAATCCGCGGGACCCGACCGCCTTCGAGAGCGCCGCCGCGTTGTCCACCACCCGGTCGATGTACGCCCGGTAGGCCGGCTCCAGCGCCTCGCGGAACGCCACGGCCTTCGCCGCGATGATGTGCACCAGCGGCCCTCCCTGGATCCCCGGAAACATGACCCTGTCGAGGTCGGCGGCGAATTCCGCCTTGCAGAGGATCAAGCCGCCGCGGGGGCCGCGAAGCGTCTTGTGGGTCGTCGTGGTGACGAACTCGCAGTGGGGTACCGGGCTCGGGTGCCGGCCCGTCGCCACCATCCCCGCGATGTGGGCGATGTCCGCCATCACCTTGGCGCCGATCGATCGCGCGATGGACGCGATGCGCGCGAAGTCCAGGAGACGCGGGTAGGCGGAGGCGCCGCAGACGATCAGCTTCGGCTGGTGCTCGTGCGCGAGCCGCTCCAGCGCGTCGTAATCCAGGGTCTCGTCCTCCTTCCTCACGCCGTACGCGACGAAGCGGTAGAGCTTCCCGGAGATGTTCAGCGGGTGGCCGTGGCTCAGGTGGCCGCCGTGGGACAGGTCCATCCCCAGGACGGTGTCGCCAGGCTTCAGCGTCGTCAGGTACACCGCGGTGTTCGCCTGGGTCCCGGAATGGGGCTGCACGTTGGCGTGATCCGCCCCGAACAGCTGCTTCGCCCGCTCGATCGCGAGCCGCTCCACGACGTCGGTGAACTCGCACCCTCCGTAGTACCGCTTGCCGGGGTACCCCTCGGCGTACTTGTTGGTGAAGACCGAGCCCATCGCCTCCAGCACCGCCTCGCTCACGAAGTTCTCCGAGGCGATCAGCTCCAGGCCGTTCGCCTGGCGCTCCGTCTCGTGGAGGATGGCGTCGGCCACCTCGGGGTCCACCTCGCGCAAGCTCCCTTCCATGACCGTCCTCCCTCCGTCGTCCGGTTCAGCAGCCGATCCGCGGCTCGCCCGGTTCCGTCGCCTCCAGGCGCATCACTTTGTCGACGCGATTCGCGTGCCGGCCTCCCTGGAACGAGGCGTTAAGGAACACGTCGAGCACCTCCTCCATGAGCCCCGGCCCCGTCACCCGCGAGCCCATGCACAGCACGTTGGCGTCGTTGTGCTCCCGGGCCAGCCGGGCGGTGTACGAGTCGGTGCAGTGTGCGGCGCGGATCCCCTTGACCTTGTTGGCCGCGATGCTCATCCCGATCCCGCTGCCGCACACGAGCACGCCGACGTCCGCCTTCCCGGCCGCCACGAGGCGGGACACGCGCGCCGCGAAGTCGGGATAGTCCACCGACGCGGTGCCGTGCGTCCCCACGTCCTCCATATCGACCCCTCGCTCGCCCAGACGGCGCTTCAGCCTCTCCTTGGCCTCGTAGCCCGCGTGGTCGGCGCCGATCGCGATCCTCATCGGCCTTCCTCCCTTCGAAGCTGCTCCGCGCTCGGGATCGGGACCGCTCCCATCTCGAGGAGCTGGGCGTGCTCCGTCAGCGCGAAAGCATCGGTCATCCCTGCGAGATAGTCGCCGAGAAGTCGCGCGAAGCGCGGGTCGCCGCGGTATCGCCCGGCCAGCTCCGTCTCGACGGCGTCGCGGGGCAGGTCCCGCAGGTATCGTACTCCCGCGGCCTCCTTGAAGCGAAGCAGCACGTGGTCCTCGAGCAGCGTCGGATCGGCGAAGTACGCCGCGAAAAGGCCGAGCAGGACCCGTCGTCCTCGCCCGTCCACCCGGTCCGCCTCCGCCCCGCGGCGGACCTTCGCCTCGAGGAACCCCTCGAGGTCCTCGAGGAGCCGAAGCGCCGCCGCCGGGAGCCGCACCGTCTCCGGGGTCACGGCGCGGTCGCGGATCTCGAGGAACGTCTCGGGGCTGACGACGCCATTCCGCTCCGACCACCGCGCAAGAGACCCCTCGCTCGCGAGGATGGCACTGGTGACCAGGAGGTGCGTCAGTCCGCGGTGGATCGCATTCGCCTTCATGAAGCGGCCCGCCCGCTGATGCCACCGGTCGCCGAGCTTGCGCCGGAGCGCCTCGACCGCGAGGAGGCGCTCCACCTGCGCAAGATCCACCGCGTTCGCCTGGAGCGCGTCGTCCAGGTCGTGGAGCGCGGACGCGATCCGGTCGGCGAGCGCCACGACCTGCACCTCGAAGCTCGGCGCGAGACCCGGACGGACTCCCTCCACCGCCTCCGGCGGCTCCGCGGCGGCTCCGTCCGCCTTCAGGATCCCCTCGCGCACCGCGTCGGTCAGGTTGAGGCCGGGGTGCGGGTAACGCTTCTCGAGAAGGTCGACAACGCGGATCCCCTGCCAGGCTCGGCGGAAGCCTTGTAGGCCGCCGAGACCGGGGCCGCCCCGGCCATCGAGCCGGCCCGAGAGGACGTCGTCCAGCGCGCGCTCGCCGGCCGGCCCGAACGGCGGCTGGCCGAGATCGTGACCCAGCGCGACCGCCTCGGTCAGGTCCTCGTTGAGCCGGAGCGCGCGGCCGACGGTCCGGGCGAGCTGGGCGACCTCGAGGGTGTGGGTGAGCCGGTTCCGCCGGTGGTCCTCGTACGCCGGAAGGATCCCCGCCTGCGCCTTCTGCCGGAGCCGCCGGAAGGCGCGGCTGTAGACGATCCGGTCACGGTCCCTCTGGAACTCCGTCCGATAGTCGAACGCCCGCCCCTCGTTCTCGACCGCGTGGCGCCGCACGGCCCCGGCAGAGCGCAGGGCCCACGGGGCGAGGCGCGCGTCCTCGGCTCTCTCGAGCCTGAGGCGCATCGGTTCCGGCATTCGGTTCTCCGCGGCGCATGCTACAACGGCGCTCGAAGGAGGTTCAAGGCGGGTCCGGCTCCGTGGAGTTGCCCCGGGCCTCGGCGGCGACTAAGTTCTCATACGACGCGCGGGAGGGAGCCGATGGCCATCTCGATCGACTACGACCTCTGTGAGAGCACCGGCGTGTGCGCCGTCGTCTGCCCCGAGAACGTGTTCGAGCACCATAACGGGCGGACCAGCATCGCCGACCCCGACGCGTGCTCCAACTGTTGGATCTGCGTCGAGAACTGCGCCTCCGGCGCGATCGAGCTGGACTGAGCCTTCCCCCGCGGTTTGCCTCCCGCCCCCGACCGGGCTACCTTGCGAGTCCTGTGATCCACGAACTCGAGCGGCTGGGCGGTCTCGGCTCGGAGTTGACGCGCCGGGCGCGCTCCGCGGGCATGATGCTGGTCTGGCGGGCCCAGGCCCGCTCGATCCGGCGCGTGCTGGTCACGGCGGGCCGGACCGAGGACAGCCGCGGCTCCATGATGTCCGGACAGGGACTTCAGATCGTCACCCCGGAGGGGCGGACGCTCCTCGCGAGCCGCGACGGGTTCGATCCCGAGCCGACGCTCGCGCTCCTCGACCGAACGATCGACACGGCGGCGCGTGGGGACAACCTGGGCCTGAACAGGAAAGGGGTTCCCGAGATGGCGGCGCTGTCGGCGCGGGAGATTCCGGGAGGCCTCGAAGCGTTCGAGCGAATCGATCCGACCGCGGCGGCGATAAGGCTCGCGGAGCTCGAGGCGGAGATCGCGAGGAGCGTGCCGGGGGTGACGCTGCGAATGAGCTTCCAGGCCGAGCTGGACGCATGGAGGATCCTCCGATCCGACGGAACGGACGTTCTGTACGCCGCGCCGAGGTGCACGCTTCGCGTCTCGGCGACGGCCGGAGGGGACGGCGAGCGCCACTCGGTCGCGGCCGCGGTGGCCGGCCCCGATCCGGCCCTCCCCTGGAGCGACCCCGCCTCCGCGCTCCTCGTCCGGCGGGGTGCCGCCGCGGCGGCGCTGGCCCGGGCCCTGCCCGATGCGCCGCCTCACCCGGCCGGCACGTACCCGCTGGTGATCGACTACGCGTTGGCGAAGGGGCTCGCGCACGAGGCGTTCGGGCACGCGGCGGAGGCCGACGGGTTCCGGTCGTCCCTCCTCGCGCGAGAGGGCCGCTACCGCGCAGGCGAAGCCGTGGGTGCCGGCCACGTGTCCATCGTGGACGAGCCGGTGCGCGGTGATTACGCCTGGCAGCCGTTCAGCGCCAACGGTCTGCGGAGGGAGCGCGCGACGATCGTCGACCACGGCCGCCTCGCTGACGCGCTGTCCGACCCCTGGTCCGCGGGACCCGGCGGGGTCCGGCTCACCGGGGCCGAGCGTGCGGAGTCCTACCGGCACGCTCCGATCCCCAGGATGAGCAACATCCGGATCGAGGTGGAGGGCGCCCAGCCCGCCCCAGGAGCGTTCGAGGATTACGGCCCGAACGAGCTACGCGACCTCCTCGATCGGGCGGGGGTCCTCAGGCGTCACCCCCGCATCGTGCTCCTCGCGGGGTACGCCGGCGGACAGGTCAACACGGTAACCGGGGACTTCGTGTTCCACTGCAAGGCGATCCACGCGCTCGGTCCTGAGGGAATCCGCTTGCACCGTCCCGCGATCTTCTCCGGCTCGATGCTCGGCGCCCTGGGAGCGATCCGGGAAGCGTTCGGACCGCTGATGCTCGACGCGATCGGAACGTGCGGCAAATGGGGACAGAGCGTCCCGTCGAGCGGCGGGAGCCATTACTTCCTCGTGCTGGACCCGGACCCTTCGTTCAGGCTCGGAGGGGCGTGAGGTGCCGCTCCAGCGCCTGCTGGACTCGATCGCGGGCTTCAGGGCCGGCGGGGCGCGCGTCCGCGACTGGTCGGTTTACGCCGCCGAGACCCGGCGCCTGACGCTCGGGACACGAGACCGGGAGACGGGGGGGCCGCATGCGCCGCTGAGCCTCTCCGAGTCCTTCGGCGCGCAGTTCCTCCTGGTATGGGACGACGGCAGGGTGAGCCCGGGGGAGATCGATCGCTCCGAGATTCGGTCCGGCATCGACGCTGCGCTCGCGAGGGCACGCTTGGCGGCGTACGACGACCCGGACGCCGCGCAGGTCCTTGGACCGGCCGCCGTGCCGGAAGTGGCGCTCCACGATCCGGGCGCCGCCCGGATCGCCTCCGGAGAGGCGGGACCGATCGCGGCGCGGCTTGCGCGAATCCGGGACCGCGTCGCCGAGCACGGGTTCAGGACGTGGAGCGGGTCGATGGGTGCCGCCGAGGCGCGCGCCCGGCTCGTGACGTCGGCGGGGCTCGATGCCGACGTCATCGCGACCTCTTGGGTCTGGAACGCGACCTTCGACGGCGAGCTCGGCGACGGGTTCCGCGGCCGAGCCGAGGAGCCCCTCCAAGAGTTCGATGCGCGACTCTGGAGGCTGGCGAGCCTGGTCTCCCGTCTCGGGAACCCGGCGGCGCGTGCCCCCTCGGGCCTCCGTCCCGTGATCCTCCACCCGCACGTCGTCGAGTCGTTCGTGCTGGCGATCCTCCTCGACAACCTGGACGGCGCCTCGGTGGCGCACGGGGAAAGCCACTTCCGGCCGGCGCAGTTCGGCTCCACCGAGCCGGCGCTTCGCGAGGACCTCACGCTCCGCCTGGATCCCCTGGAGCCGCTCCGTGCCGGCTCCTACCGGTTCACCCGGGAGGGCGTGCCCGCGGCGCCGTGCGTCTTCGTGCGGCGCGGCCGGCTATTGACACCGGTCCTCAACCTCAAGTACGCCCGCCGACTCCGGCGAGAGCCCACGGCGGTCCCGTACGAGTTCGACACGCTCCACCTCGAGGGCCCGGCCCCCCTTCCGCTCCCGGAGGCGCTTTCCGAGGCGGACGGCGGCGTGCTGGTGCTGAGCGTGCTGGGCGTGCACACGCAGGACGCGACGAGCGGCGACTTCTCCCTCGCGGCCCCCCAGGCGCTGTCGATCGAGAAGGCGCAGCTCGGCGGGCGGGTGCGTCCGACGCTCTCCGGGAACCTCTTCGACTCGTTGAGGAGCGATGCGATGCGGCTCGTGCGGTTCGAGGGGTTCACGACGCCGGGTCTGCTCTTCGAGTGCCGGCTGTAGGGGAGGTGCGCGGCAGTCCCGATCGTCGAATCCTTGACAAACTCGCGCTCGAATCCCAAGACAAGGGGCTCGGTGCCCGGGCCGACGGGCGCCGGAAAGGAAGGGTGCGGCGATGCGGGCGGACCGTCTGACGCTGAAGACTCAGGAGGCGCTCGGCGAGGCGAGGCAGATGGCCGTCGGGCTCGGGCACTCCGAGGTCCGGCCGCTCCACCTCCTGGTGGCACTGGTGCGTCAGAAGGAAGGGATCGTCGGACCGATCCTCGAGAGGGTCGGCGCGGACCCCAGGGCGATCGCCGCGGCGGCGGAGGAGCGGCTCCGCTCCGCCCCGCGAGTCGAGGGCGCCGCAGAGGTATCCCTCTCCCGCGAGATCTCGCAGCTCCTCCAGGATGCCGAGCGGGCGGCGAGGGAATTCCAGGACGAGTACTTGTCGACCGAGCACCTGCTGCTGGCGCTGGTGCGGGGGAGCGGAGAGGCCCCGGAGATCCTCCGCCGGCTCGGCGCGACGCCGGACGGCGTCCTGAGCGCGCTCAGGGACGTCCGCGGCACGGCCAGAGTCACCGACGAGAATCCGGAGGACAAGTACCAGGCGCTCCGCCGCTACGCGCGAGATCTCACCGAGCTGGCGCGCAACGGAAAACTGGACCCGGTGATCGGCCGCGACGAGGAGATTCGGCGGGTCATGCAGGTCCTCTCCCGCCGCACCAAGAACAACCCGGTCCTGATCGGCGATCCCGGGGTGGGTAAGACCGCCGTGGTGGAGGGACTGGCTCGGCGGATCGCGGACGGCGACGTTCCCGAGCTCTTGAAGAACCGCTCCCTCGTCGCCTTGGACCTGGGCGCGCTGATCGCCGGCTCCAAGTACCGGGGGGAGTTCGAGGACCGGCTGAAGGCGGTCCTCCGCGAGATCGAGGCGTCGGAAGGGCGGGTCCTACTGTTCATCGACGAATTGCACACGCTGGTGGGAGCGGGCGCCGCCGAGGGGGCCGTGGACGCCGCGAACCTCCTCAAGCCCGCGCTCGCCCGCGGGGAGCTGCGCTGCATTGGCGCGACGACGCTCGCGGAATACCGGAAGCACATCGAGAAGGATGCAGCCCTCGAGCGCCGGTTCCAGCCGGTGATGGTCTCCGAGCCTTCCGTCGAGGACACGATCTCGATCCTCCGGGGGCTGAGGGAGCGCTACGAGGTCCACCACGGCGTCAGGATCCAGGACGCCGCTCTGGTCGCCGCGGCGACTCTCTCCCACCGGTACATCGCCGACCGCTTCCTTCCGGACAAGGCCATCGACCTGATGGACGAGGCGGCCGCGCATCTGAGGATGGAAATCGACTCGGTCCCCGCCGAGGTGGACGAGGTCCAGCGGCGCATGACGCAGCTCGAGGTCGAGCGGCAGGCGCTCAAGCGGGAAAGCGACCCGGCCTCCCTCGAGCGACTCGACGGGGTCGAGAAGGAGCTGGCGGAGCTCAAGGAGCGCCACTCCCGGATGAAGGCGCGGTGGACCTCCGAGAAGGAGGCGATCACCAGGATCCGCGCGACCAAGGAACAGATCGAGCAGAAGCGCGGCGATGCCGACCGGGCGCAGAAGGAGGGGGCGCTCGAAATCGCCGCGAGGCTGCGTTACGGGGACCTCCCGAGGCTCCAGAAGGACCTCGACGCCGAGAACCTCCGCCTCGCGGAGCTGCAGCGCGACGGGGCCATGCTCAAGGAGGAGGTGGACGAGGAGGACATCGCCGAGATCGTGTCGAAGTGGACGGCGATCCCGGTGACGAAGATGCTCGAGGGGGAAGTCGAGAAGCTCGTCCACCTCGAGGAGGAGCTGCACCGGCGCGTGGTGGGCCAGGACGACGCCGTGAGGGCGGTGGCCACCGCGGTGCGGCGCGCGCGCTCCGGGCTCAAGGATCCGGACCGTCCGGTCGGATCGTTCGTCTTCCTCGGCCCCACTGGAGTCGGCAAGACCGAACTCGCCCGCGCCCTCGCCGAGTGCCTGTTCGACGACGAGCGGGCGATGATCCGGCTGGACATGTCCGAGTACCAGGAGCGGCACACCGTCGCGCGGATGATCGGAGCGCCCCCCGGATACGTCGGGTACGAGGAGGGAGGGCAGCTCACCGAGGCGATCCGGCGCCGCCCCTACGCGGTGGTCCTCCTGGACGAGATCGAGAAGGCGCACTCCGAGGTGTTCAACGTGCTGCTCCAGGTGCTCGACGACGGGCGGCTCACCGACGGAAAGGGCCGCACGGTGGACTTCCGGAACGTCATCCTGATCATGACCTCCAACCTGGCCTCGACGTACATCCTCGAGCACGCCGGCGACGACCCGGAGCGGCTGCGGGACGCGGTGACCCAGGCGCTCCGGGAGGCGTTCCGGCCGGAGTTCCTGAACCGTCTGGACGACACCATCGTGTTCCGGTCGCTTTCGAGGGAGGACCTGGCGGCGATCGTGGATCTGCAGGTCGCGCGACTCGCGCGGACGCTGTCCGCGCGGCGGATCGAGATCCGGGTGACCGAGGCCGCCCGCCGGCGGATCGCCGAGGAGGGGTACGACCCGGCGTTCGGCGCGAGGCCGCTCAAGCGGACGATCCAGCGCCGCCTCCAGGACCCGCTGGCCCTGAAGCTCCTCGACGGCACCATCGAGCCGGGGGACACCGTGGTCGCCGACGCGCCGGTCGGCGAGATCCTCCTGGCGAAGGGGACCCCGTCGCCGACGGCCTCGGGCCGGAAAGGGTAGAATCCGCGGCGAGGAGGAAGGCACCATGGCGATCCAGCGCTGGGATCCGCTCCGCGACCTCGTGGTCCTGCAGGAGAGGATGAACCGGATGTTCGAGGACGCGCTCGCGCGCTCCGGCGGGACCGCAGACACGGAGTCGCTGGCGACGAGCGGCTGGCGGCCGTCCGTGGACATCTTCGAGCAGGACTCGCACTACGTGCTGCGCGCGGACCTCCCCGGCATCCCTCCCGACGGCGTCGAGATCGAGGTCGAGGGGGACGCCCTCACGCTCCGCGGGGAGCGCAGGCCCGACGCCGCCGTCGGCCGCGAGTCGTACCTGAGGGCGGAGCGGCCCCAGGGGAGGTTCTCGATCCAGATCACGCTTCCGCCATCGGTGGAGCGGTCGGCGATCCGGGCTTCGCAGCGGGACGGCGTTCTCGACGTGGTGCTCCCCAAGAAAGAGGAGCGGGCGCCGGGAAAGCTCAAGGTCGACGTGAGGTAGCCCGAGCGCCGGGTGCGCCCGGCGTGCGTCCGTCCCCGCGGGCCGCTAGAATCACGGCGGGTGGGCTTCCGTGGTGAGGTTGAGCTCATGACGACCACGAATTACGTGAAGACCGCGCTCCTCCTGGGGCTCCTGACCGGGCTGATCGTGCTGTGCGGTGGCGCGCTCGGCGGCCGGCAAGGGATGCTCTTCGCCTTGGTCCTGGCCGCGGTCATGAACTTCGGCTCGTACTGGTTCTCGGACAAGATCGTCCTCGCGATGTACCACGCGAAGCCGGTGAGCGAGTCCGAGGCGCCGCGCCTCCACTCGATCGTCGCACGGCTCACCGCCCGCGCCGGCCTCCCGATGCCGAGGCTGTACGTGCTCCCGGAGGCCGCGCCTAACGCCTTCGCCACCGGGCGGAACCCGTCGCACGCCGCCGTCGCAGTCACCTCCGGGCTCCTGCAGCTGATGGACGACGAGGAGCTGGAAGGCGTGCTCGCGCACGAGCTGAGCCACGTGCGGAATCGCGACATCCTCATTTCCTCCATCGCCGCCACGATCGCCGGCGCCATCACGATGCTGGCCAGCATGGCGCGGTGGGCCGCGATCTTCGGCGGATTCGGCGGTCGGGACGACCGCGACGGCGGCTCCGGCGGAGCGCTCGGCTTCCTGTTCATGGCGATCCTGGCGCCGGTCGCCGCGGTGGTCATCCAGATGGCGGTGTCCCGCTCGAGGGAATACGCCGCGGACGCCACCGGCGCGCGCCTCGCCGGGAACCCGCAAGGGCTCGCCCGCGCCCTCGAGAAGCTCGCCCGCGCCTCGCAGCGCGTCCCGATGGACGCGAGCCCGGCCACGAGCCACATGTTCATCGTGAACCCGCTGTCCGGCCGGGCGTTCCTCAACCTCTTCAGCACCCATCCCCCCATCGAGGAGCGGATCCGCCGGCTGCTCGGTCGGTAGGCATGGGGACGTCCCGCGAGGTCTCGACGATGCCCAATCCGATCGATCCGAAGACCGGAGCCGGCCGGCCCGCCCTGAAGGTGGAGGACAAGCGGCACTGGGCGCGGAAGCCGTCCGAGGAGGAGTCGCAGGACGCCGGGGGCGACGACGAGGCCGCCGCGTCGCTTCGGCCGACCATCGTGGACGAGTACCGGCTGCGCGCGGAGGCGGCGGAGAGGAAGCTCCGGGAGTACATCGAGGCCTTCAAGAAGGCCCAGGCCGACCACGAGGAGTTTCGCGAGCGCCTGCGTCGGGACGTGGATCGCAAGGTCGAGGTGAATTTCGGCAGCCTGGTCACGGAGCTGCTCGAGACCGTGGACGCCCTCGACCTCGCGCTCGCCCACCTCGACGGAGCCTCCGAGGACGAGCCGCTGGCGAAGGGGGTCGCGCTCGCTCGCGACGGCTTCCTCGGCGCGCTCGAGCGACACGGCGTCAGCAGGCTCGTGCTCGACGGGGAGGTGTTCGACCCCAACGACGCGGAGGCGGTCCAGATCGTGGACACCGAATCCCCCGAGGCCGACGGCACGGTCGCCGCGACGCTCCGCGCGGGGTACCGCCTCGGCGACCGCGTGATACGGCCCGCAAGGGTCGCCGTCGCGCGACATCGCCGAAAGACCTGACCCGAGGTCGAGCCGCGTGCCATCTCCTCCCAGGAACCGGAGCCCCGAGCCGCACGGCGGCCGGCTCCGGCGCTACATCTCGTTCACACGGCCGTTCACCCTGCTTCCGCCGCTGCTGGGCGTCGTCTCGGGCGCCATCACGGCCTGGGGCTCCGCCTCGAATCCGCACGTGCTGGCGGGACAGCCCCGGCAGTGGACCTCGAGCATCGTCTGGACCGTCGTCCTGGGCTCGGCGTGCGCCGCGCTCCTGAACGCCGCGTCGAACGTGATCAACCAGATCTACGACCTCGTGAACGACCGGGTGAACAAGCCGAGTCGGCCGCTCGTCACCGGGGCGATCCCGATGAAGGTGGCGTTCTGGTACTCGGTGGCGTTGTACGTGGCCGCGGTGCTCCCGACGTGGCTCGTCGTCGTCTACCCCGCGGCGTCGCTCCGGGACAAGCTCCTGGCGCCGCTCGACCTCCACCAGTGCTTCTTCATCTACATCGCCGGGATGCTGTTCACGATCGCCTACAGCGCGCCGGCGTTCGGGCGGACCAAGGCCAACGCGTTCGGGGCGAACCTCACCATCGCGATCCCGCGCGGCTGCCTGCTCAAGGTCGCGGGCTGGTCGATGGTGGCCTCGGTGTTCCACCTCGAGCCGTGGTTCATCGGCTCGATCTTCTTCCTCTTCCTCCTGGGAGCTTCCACCACCAAGGACTTCTCGGACATGAAGGGGGACGAGGCCGCCGGCTGCCGCACGCTGCCGATCCGATACGGCGTGACCCGGGCCGCCCGGATGATCGCGCCGTTCTTCGTTCTCCCCTGGCTCCTCATGCCGCTCGGCGCGTGGATCCGGAATCCGTGGTCCCCCGCGCACCACATCCTGACGGGCAACCCCTGGGTCTTGACCGTCCTCGGCGCCGGCCTGGCGCTGTGGGGGATCTACACGGTCACGCTGATCCTGAAGGATCCGAAGGCGCTCGCGGAGGTGGAGAACCACCCCTCGTGGACGCACATGTACCTGATGATGATGAGCGCGCAGGTCGGGTTCGCGGTGGCGTACCTGGTTTGAGGCCTTTCCATCCGCATCGGACACGGCCGGACGCGGACCGCCCGGCGCGTCGTTACGGAGATCGTCAGCCGAGGACGCCGACGAAGAAGAAGATCCCGATCGCCGCGAGCCCGCCGGCCAGCGTGTTGGCGAAGTTCAGGAACTCGTTGTCGATCGGGCCCGCGCGGCGTGGAATCGCCCCCAGGTACGATTCGAGGGTCGTGCCGACGAACGCTGCCGCCGTCACCACGGCGACGCCGCTCGCACCCACGAGCCCGACACCCCACGCTGCGGACGCGAGCGCGATCGACGCGAGAACCCCCGCCAGGGTCCCCTCGACCGACACCGCCCCTTCTGTCCCCGCGGGGACACGGCGGAACGTCGTGACCAGGAAGTGCCGCCGGCCGAACGCCTGGCCGACCTCCGACGAAGCCGTGTCCGCGAGCGCCGTCGCGAAAGCGGCGACGGAGGCCAGCGTGAACGCCGCGTGGTACGGCGTCGCCGCGGCCAGGAACGCGAACAACACGCCGGCGCCCGCGTTCGCCAGGGCGTGCCGCGCGCCGCGCCGTCCTCCCCTCTCCTGGGCAATGCCGAGCGCGGCCTTCCTCGCGTAGCCGACCTGCGTGGCCGCGGTCGCGACCGCGAAGAACCCCAGGAGCATCAGGAACCCTCGCCACCCTCCGAACCCGTAAAGTAGCGTCCCCAACACCCATCCCCCGGCCGCGCCCGAGACGTCCACTCCGCGGGCCGCGTAGGCGGCGGCGGCCAGCAGGACGTTCACCGCAGCGCCGACGGCGAGGTCGTGCCCCAGGGCACCTCCCGCCGCGGCGAGACGCACGGGCTCCACGAGAGTGGCCGCATAGAGCGCCCCCCCGCCGGTGAGCGGCACCAGGAGGTTGTCGTCGACGCCGGTCTCGAGCGATTCGGCGAAGCCCGCGACGACCGATGCCGCGAGACACCCCAGCAACAGGAACGCGGTGTCGGAGACGGGAGAGCTCGTGGGCTGCCCGAGGAACGAGCTGCCGATCGCCCCCGACTCGACGTCGCCGTGCTGGACCCAGCGAATCAGGAGGGCCGAGGTGCAGGTGCCGTAGAGCGCGAAGGCGCAGAACCCCCACCAGGTCTTCCGCTCGTTCCACGGGAGCTTCGGCCCGCGCAGCGACACCCCGGTCACCGTCGCCATTCCGTCGCCGAACGCCATCAGCGCCCAGCAGGCGGCCGCCAGCTCGAACCGATGATGGAAGACCAGGATGAGCGTGAGGACGGCGGCGGGGTAGAGCACGATGCCCGTCGAGTAGCCCCGCGCCCTCTCGTCGTCGCGCAGCAGCGACCGTCGCGTCAGGCGGTGCAGGACGAAGAGATTGAACAGCAGGGCGACGGCGGCGCAGGCCGCGGCCTCGAAGGGCGAGAGCCACCGCAGGAGGAGCGCGAACAGCCCCATGGACATGTGGACCGACTTGCGCCTCAGCTCGGTCGCGATGCTTCCCACGTCATCGACTCCCCGGGAGCTCGCCGGTCTCCCTGAGCCAGGCCGCGGTCCGCGCGATCCCCTCCCGGAGCGGCGTGATCCGGTACCCGAGGTCGCGCTCGGCCTTGGCCGACGAGTAGGCCCACTCGTGGCGATAGACGCCCACGATCTCGTCGGTCAGCTCCGGCGGCATCGAGGTGATCTCCGCGCGCCAGCGCTCGAGCTTCCCGATGACGCCGGCGACCCAGAACGGGACGCTGCGGCGCGGCGGGACGATCCCGGTCGCGTCCTCGAGGGCGGCGAAGAGCTCGCGCGCGGTGCGGTTCTCGCCTCCGAGGATGTAGCCGGAGCCGGGAGCCGCCCGCTCCACGGCGGCCACGAACCCCGTCGCGACGTCGTCAACGTACGCGAAGCACTGGCGCAGGTCCCCGCGTCCGAGGTACCCGGGGAGGCGGCCCCGCGCATGCTGCAGGAGCAGACGCACCACGTGGTTCCCGTCGGTCAGCTCGCCGGGGCCGTACACGACCCCCGGGTAGAGCCTCACGATGGGGAAGCCGTCCCGTGCCAAGCTCCGCGCGGCCTGGTCCGCGACCCACTTCGTCCGCTCGTAGTCGTTGTGGAACCGTGCGGACGCCCGCGGGGTCTCCTCGTCGAAGATCGTGCCGTCGGTGGGGCCGAGGGCGATGAACGACGACGCGTACACCAGCTTCGCTCCCGCCGCTCGCGCCCCCTGCGTCGCGTTCCGGAATCCGCCCAAGTTCACCCGGTCGAACTCGCCGCGGTCCCGGACCCAGCTCTTCACCAGGGCGGCGGCGTGCACCACGGCGCCGCACCCTTCCGCGGCCTTCGCGACCGCCGCCACATCGGTGACGTCCCCCACGACCGCCTCGGCGCCGTCCGGCCGTCGCACCCAGCGCGCCGGGTCGCGCACCAGCCCCCGCACCTCGTGACCGGCCTCTGCGAGCCGCTCGGCCACGCGGCCTCCGAGGTAGCCCGTCGCTCCGGTGACCAGGACTTTCATGCTCGAGGCACCTCCAAAGCCGCGAGCCCGACCCGCGCGGGGGGCCTCACTGGTGGACGTCCAGCAACTTGCCGATCCCGCGCAGGTCCACCGTGAACCGGAACTCGCCCCGGCTGTTCGAGACGAAATCGCGCTGGAACCACTCCATCAGAAACCCGCAGCACTGCGTGTAGTACTCGGCGCGCCAGCGCTGGTCGGGAAACTGGCGAAGCTGGGCGTTGTACGACCCGTCCACGTCCACCTTGAGCTTCCGTCCGAAGAGGGTCACCCCGGCCGCCATCCGGAGCTGCGTCTGGTTCGACGCTCCGAGCGATCCGGCGGTCCGGACCAGCGAGAAGCCGGTCCTCGTCAGCTGGCCGCGCAGGTTCCCCGAGAGGCTGACCGAGGAGAACTGCTTCTGGAGGATGTCGTAGCTCGTCCGGAGGTCGAGGCTGGTATTCGGCTTCGGATTGAAGCGGCCCACGGTGTCGATGGAGGAGAAACGGCTGCTCTCGCTGACCCCGGCGCTGCTGAAGCCCGTGGACAGGTCGGTGCCGAAGGAGCGGCTCTGGCTGACCTCGAGCGACGCGATCTCCACGGGCTCCACCGGTGCGGGGGGCGTCGGGGCGCCCCCCGGCGGGGTCGCCGTCCCGGGCGGAGCCGGCTCCGCCTTCTTGACCTCGCCGGATGTCCCCTCCGGGAGCAGGACCGCCTCCCCTCCCCCCGCCGGCTCCGCCGGCTTCGCCCGCGGACGGGCGGCAAAGAGGCGCGTCCTCACGCCGTACGTGAGCTGGTTGGTCGCGCCGCGGCTCGAATCCACGTTGTCGTAGGGGATGATCTCGTCGTTGCGATCGAACGACTGCTGGTAGACGTACTCGATCCGGGGCTCGATGACGTGCTTGTAGCGCGACGAGAAGGGATTGTCGGGACGTTCGAAGATCCGGAAGATCTTCGGACCGACGATCTCGACGGTCGCGCCGCTCACGAATCGGCCCAAGGACCGGTCGTCGATCTCCTGCACCGCGGTCGTGGTGGTCTGGCCCGCGACCTCGACGTCCCGCGACCGCGTCGACTGGCTCTGGGAGTAGAACGTGGTTCGGGTGTTCACCGAGGGCGTGATGTCCAGCCAGGGGAACGGTGAGACGGGAGCCGAGATCGTGGGAAACATGTCGGCGCGGTAGTAGTCCGAAACCAGGGGAAACGCATACGTGTGACGAACGGTCTGGTCCGAGTCGGGATAGGGACAATCGCCGAATTCCAACGTGACCGGGCAGTAGCTGGGCGTGCGGAATTGGAGGTCGCTCTGCCGTATCCAGGCGGCGCTCGACTCGAAGCTCAGGTAGAACGGCGTCTTTCCGAGCCGGTGGCTCCGGCCACGCCACTCGATCTCCGGCAGCGTCTCCTGCACGGCGCTCGTCTCGACCTGGCTGGGCGAGGCCTGCCCCTCGACGTAGAACGGCTGGGGCTGCCTGAGCTGCTCGCGTCGCAGCTCCCGCACGTTCACGCTGGTCCAGCTGCCGTTCCGGCTGAACTCGACTCGCGCGAGGATCGTGGGGGTCGACACGAGCTTGAGATCGCGCTCGTAGTCCGTGAAGTACCGGAAGTCGCTGACCTGATTGATGTCGGCCACCATCCGGAATCCGTTCTCGAATTGCTGGGTCTCGGTGTAGGTCGCCCGGTAACGCTGGGCAGGCTCGCCCTGGTCGCTTGAGACCTGATCCTGGATGTAGAACCCGGTGAACCTCCCCGATCCCTTGCGATTGGGGACGAAGCCGAGGTCGGCCCCCCAGCCCAGACCCGCGAGGCTGTAGCGCTCCGCGGTCAGCGTGAGGTCGACGCTCGGCCCCAGCGGGAGGTAGAGAGGCACGCTGAAGAGCTTCCCCCGGTCCTGCGACGTGCCCAGCGATGGCAGGAGGAGACCCGCGGCGCGGTCCTTCTTGACCGGCCAGATCAGGTAGGGCAGATAGAAGACCGGCGCGCGCCCCGTCCTGAGCCTGAGGTTCCACAGGTGGGCGTAGCCGTCGATCCTGATCCGTGCCGTGGACACCGCGAGCGACCAGTAAGGCACCGGCTGAGTGCAGGTGGTGACGATCGCCGTCTTGAGCACGACGAGATCCTGCCCGATCTTCTCCGCGGTCTTCGCGACGAAGAAGAACTCCGGCTCCACCTGGCCGATGGCGTCCTGGATGGTCCCGTGCTCTTCCTTGAGGTCGTATTCCATCCGCGAGCCCGAGATCCTGTTGCCCGCCCAGACGATGAGAACGTTCCCTTCCGCCTCGATCCATCGGCCACTGCGGTAGGTGATCCGATCGGCCTCGATGCGCGAGTGTCCGGACCGGATGGTCGCGGCGCCCTCGAGGACGTACTCGTCGGAGCCCGGCACCTCCCGAATCCGGAGCGCTTCCACCGCGACGTCTCCCGGGAGTTTTCCGGGGCCGCCCGGCGCGGGAGACGCCTCGGTTGCGGGGGTCCGTCGCGGCGGCGCGGGCTCTGCGGCCATCGACGCGGTCGTCAAGTAAACGAGCAGGACGACGGGGAGAAGCCGGGGGAATAGCGTCGTCGCGCGCGGTTTCATGCGGTGATTCGAAGTGTATCCCCGCGAGCGGGACTGTCAAGGAGCGGGAATGCGCGCGCGCGTCGAGATCAGAACTGGTCCAGGTAGGGAACGAACGACGCGCCGGGCGCGTCGAGCGGCGAGAGGCTCGCCGCGTCGTCGAGGGGGAGGAGCATGGGAATCGCGGTGCGCCGCGAGCTGTACTCGAGATGCCATTCGGGAATCCACTCGGCGGCGCCTCCTGGAAACCAGCCGTGCACCTTCCGCAGCCCGGCGCGGCGGGCCTCCTCCGCGCCGAGGCGCAGGATCGCCGACAGCGCGCCGACGTCCGCCCCCGGAGCGCCGGCCTCCCGAACGGCCCACGCGCCCTCGCCGTCGAGCGAAATGAGGTAGCCGGCGAAGCGGCCGCGGTAGAGGGCGACACGATAGCGCCGCGTCAGGCCGGAACCGTCCAGCCGGGCGAAGTACGCCGCCGCCCGCGACAGCAGGAACTCCCAGTGCTCCCTGTCGCGCAGCACGGCCACTGGCCGGTCCGCGCAGTCGTCGTCGTGCGCGCGGATCACGGCGGCGAGATCGCCCGCGGTCATCGGGCGGAGCTCCCATCCCGGCGGCGGCGGCACCGAGCGGTCCAGCCGCCCCGCGGCTTCGTCCGCGGGAAGCTCCCGAAATCCCAGTGCCGCGTAGTAGGGAACCCCGATGTCGGTGAACAGCATCGCCAGCGTGCCACCCTCCTCGCGGGCCTCGACGAGCACCGCGCGGATGAGCTCGGCCGCGTGCCCCTTGCCCCGGAGGATCCTCGGCGTGAACACGGCGCCGATCATCGCGGCCGGGCCGGTCCGACCGAGCAGCCGCACGACCGGGCGGTAGAGCTTCAGGCTGGAGAGAACGGTTCCATCGTCCTCGACCCAGACCAGGTAGCGGAAGCGGCGCTTCGCCCATGGGGTCTCGAGAAGCTCGAGCCACATTTCGAGGTACGCTCGGTACGTCAGGCCGGCACCCCAGAGGCCGTGGCTTTCCTGGAGGATGGCGGCGATCTCTTCCCGCCGCGCAACCCGAAGACGTGGCAAGCCATTACCCTCCGCGGGCGGCCCGGCGCCCGCGCTCCCGACGGAGATGATCGGTTCCCCGAGCGTTCTCGCCCTCGGCCGGGCAGCAGGGGTCACCGGTCAGTAGGGCTCCCTCGGGCAGCGGCAGCGCGAGAGGCGTCGGCTACACGCGAAGCAATAGCCGTTCCGCTCGAAGAACTCCACCATCTCCTGCTGCCACGCGTCGATGATCGACAGACGATCGAGCGTCGTGAGCGTTCCCGAGACCCGCGTGTCGGTGAGCCAACTCCGCATGTTCGAGAGCGAATCGTGGTACGCCCGACGGATCTCGAAAATCGTCCGCATAAAATCCCTCGGGCGACGCCCCCGGACCCGGCTGCGTCCTCCCCCCGCTCGGACTCCCGATTCCCCCCCTCGGTACGTCCAGGAAAGTACACGCTTCTCGGCCCCCTGGGGTGGCCCGGACGGCGAATCCGCGGCAGATATTCCGCGGAGTGCGAGGTGACGGTGACTGTGGAAAACCTGTGCGCGCTTTCCGAGGGCTCCCTGGCCGACCCTTCCGTCTAACAAGGACTGTGGAATCGCGCGGAACAACTGAAGCTATTTATTTCTAATACGTTACGAGTCATGATCGCCAATGTGGACCCGAGATTCCCCGAAAAGGTAATCGCCCTTCGAGATTTCCACACCCTTCTCAACGGTTCGGCTTTCCGGTCGATTTCGCGCCTCTCCCACCCCACACCCCCTCAAATCGCGGGTGCCAGCGGCTGGCCCTATGAAAAAGCGCCGGGTCGAGTGACCCGGCGCTCCCACGGACCGCGTTGGACGGACTTCCCTCGTGCCTCAGGTCAGGAACTCCCGGAGGTCGCCGCACTCCTGGGCCGACTGGATCTTCTTGAGAGCGGTGGCCTCGATCTGGCGGACCCGCTCGCGCGAGAGCGCCATGACCCGGCCGATCTCCTCGAGGGTGTAAGGCATCTCCCTGCCGATGCCGAATCGCAGCCGGATGATTTCCTCTTCCCGCGTGTTCAGGACCCTCAGGGTTTCCTTGATCTTCTCCCGGAGCTCACGATCCACCGTTCTCTCGAGGGGAGACGGCGCGTTCGGGTCCGCGACGAACCGGAGAAGGCCCGGGCTGTCGTCGTCGGAAGACGAAACGTCCTCGAGCGCCTGCGGCTCCTGGACGACGCCGAGGATCTCCTCGACCTTCGCCACCGGCATCCTCAGCTTCTTGGCGATCTCCTGCGGCGTCGGCTTCCGGCCCAGCGTCTCGCCGAGCTCGCGGGCGACCCTCGAAATCTTCTTGATCTTCTCGTTGACGTGCACGGGGATACGGATGATCCGGGCCTTGTCGGCAATGGCCCTCTCGATCGCCTGCTTGATCCACCAGTAGGCGTACGTGGAGAACTTGTTCCCTCGCTCGTACTCGAATTTCTCCACCGCCTTCATGAGGCCGATGTTTCCTTCCTGGATCAGGTCCATGAAGGAAATCCCGTGGTTCAGGTATTTCTTCGCGATGTGGACCACGAGGCGTAGGTTGGCGAGGATCAGCGCGTCGCGGGCGTGATCGATGTGCCGCTTCTGCTCCCGCGCCTCCCGCACGAGAACGTTCACCCTCGGATCCTTGTGCTCCCGGTCGAACCTCCACAGCCGTGCGCAGCAGGACTCGAGCTGGTCCAGAGGCCACTCGCTCCCACGCTTCGGTCCCTCGATGTCCCCCTCGAGCGCGTAGTCCCGGCAGAACGCGGGAATGCGCAGGACGGT
>JAIQFR010000035.1 GCA_020073205.1 Terriglobia bacterium | reverse complement strand
CCATCTTCCGGATCGTTCCGGGAGGGACGGAGGGCTGGGAGAAGGCCGCCGTCCCCGATCGGCGGCGGGCGGATCGCGCGCCGGCGCGCACCGTCCCGGTAGCGTAGCGGGGAGGAGCGGCCGATGCGCGTGGGCATCCGGGCTTTGGAGCCGGGCGACCGGGAGGAGTTCCTCGCCGCCGTCCGTCGCAGCCGGGGCTTCCACCGCCCCTGGGTCCAACCACCGTCGTCGGCGATGCTGTTCCACGCGTACGTCGTGCGGAGCCGCCGCGTCGCGCACGAGAGTCATCTCGTCTGCCTTCGGGCCACGGCGGAGATCGTCGGCGTCGTGAATCTCGGCGAGATCGTGCGCGGCCACTTTCGGAGCGCCTACCTCGGGTACTACGGTTTCCATCCCCACGCCGGCAAGGGGTACATGACGGAGGGCATGAGGCTGGTGATCGCCCACGCCTTCAGGACGCTCAAGCTGCACCGGCTCGAAGCGAACATCCAGCCCGAGAACCGCGCGTCGATCGCCCTGGTCCGCCGGCTCGGCTTCAGGCGCGAAGGGTACTCGCCGCGTTACCTGAAGATCGGTGGCCGGTGGCGGGACCACGAGCGGTGGGCGATCCTCGCGGAGGAGTGGGCGCCGACGAGACGCAAGCCAGGAGGAGATCCGCCATGAGCGACCAACCCGACTTCAGCGGCATCTGGCGCGCGGACTTCGAGAGGAGCCGCCTCGAGATCGAAGTGCCCTCCTCCACGGTCATCCGCATCGAGCACGAGGAGCCGGCCTTCGTCCTCACCCGGACCCACGCAGCGGGCGACGTCCGAGATGTCTTCTCCGTGCGGCTCGTGACCGACGGCCGGGAGACCGTGAGCCGCAAGGACTCCGCGGAGATCCTCACCCGGTGCGCCTGGGAAGGCGCGTCGCTGTCGTTTCATTCGAGGATCCTCTCGGGCGGTACCGAGGCGACGAACGTCGTCGTGTACAAGTTGTCGCCGGACGGCGGGGAACTGGTCGCCGACGAGACCTACCAGGGTCCACCGAAGAGCTATCACAACACCTGGGTGCTGGTGAGGGACGAGCGCGGCTGACGGGATAGGGCGGGCCGGACTCGGCCGGTAGAGCCGGCGACGACCGCCGGTTGCCGTAGGCCGGCAGGTTCGTCGAGAATGGGCGAGGCGGAGCCTCGAGAGGAGCCTCCGGTACGGCGAGCGGGATCGGGCGAGCGCCGGGTCGCCGAGGTCAGCAAGGTGCGAGACCGTGACAGCGGTTCCGGCCCGACCAACGCCGCGACGCTGCGGACGTCGCTGAAGCCGGGGGACGTCGGGCGGATCGTCGAGATGCACGGGGTCCTCTACGCCCTGGAGCTGGGGTTCGACCGCACGTTCGAGGCCTACGTGGCCGGCCCCCTCGCGGAATGCGTGCGTGCCGGCTCCGCGCGCGACCGGATCTGGATCGCGGAGATCGACGGCCGGCTCGCCGGTTGCGTCGCGATCGTGGCGGCATCGCCGCGGGCCGCGCAGCTGCGTTGGTTCCTGGTCGATCCCGACGCGAGGGGCCGAGGGCTCGGAACGCGCCTGCTGCGCGAGGCCGTCGCGTTCTGCGAGGTGAACGGGTACGAGTCGGTCACCCTGTGGACCGTGGGCGCCTTGACCGCGGCGGCCCATCTCTACCGGGCTGCCGGGTTCAGGAAGGTCGAGGAGAAGCCCGGCCGGCGGTGGGGCACCGACGTGGTCGAGGAAAGATACGAGCTGGGCCTGACGTGACCGGTGGCTTCGTAGGCCGCGGCGGCGGCGGGAGGAATCGATGGCGGCCTTCGTGATCGTGGACGTGACGATCATCGATCCGATCCGGTACGAGGAGTACAAGAAGATGGCGGCGCCCACGGTCGCCGCGCACGGGGGAAGGTACGTGGTGCGCGGCGGCAAGGTCGAGACGCTCGAGGGGCACTGGCCCCACGGGCGGCTGGTCGTCCTGGAGTTCCCCACCGCGGAGCGCGCGAGGGAGTGGTGGGGGTGCGACGAGTATCGCGAAGCGAAGGCGCTGCGGCACGCGACCGCCGAGTCGAGGATGATCCTGGTGGAGGGACTGTGAGGGGGCCATGCGACGAGCATCCCGCTTCGACATCGACCGCATCATCGTCACGCCCGGGCGGGTCGAGAAGAGGGCCTACTGGGAGTTCAGCGGCCGGACGTTCTCCGGGAGCATCCACCACTACGTCGCCGCCGACGCCAACCTCCCGGCCTCCGGCACCTGGTGGTTCCTGATCCACGTCCCGAGCGATCTCAGAAAGGGAGGGTACGTCCTCGTGCAGGCCGTGGACTATCCGCGAATCGCGGCCTGGACCGCGATCGCCCGGACCGTCATCAACTTCGCCAAGGCCACCCTGCCGAAACATCGGGGGCGGCTGTACGCGAAAATCCGCCTCTCCGATCCACTCGGAGGACACAAGTACGAGGGGTGGACCTGGCAGAACCGGGCCGCGCTTCCATCCTACCTCCGCCGATTCCGGCTCAGCGTCAAGAACAGGGTCGCCACGACCCGCGGCACCGACGGCGACTCGCTGGTGGCGGTCTTGCCTCGGCACGACCACGTCCAGATGATCCGCCTCTTCTTCGCCACCAAGGCGTGGCCGCTCTACCGGGGCGTCGGGACGCGCGGCAGGGCGTCGAGGTCGAGGTGAGCCGCGTCCGGTTGATCCACTGGAACGCCGCCGAGGGGCGCGAGCGCGCCGCGCTGCTCCGCGCGGCCGGCTACCGTGTGGAATTCGAGGTGCCGAAGGACGCTTCGTTCCTGAAGGGGATACGCGCGGAGCCTCCGGCTGCGGTCGTCATCGACCTCGACCGCCTGCCGTCGCACGGGCGGGACGTCGCGATGGCCGTTCGTCACTCGAAGGCGACGCGTCACGTCCCGCTCGTCTTCGTGGGCGGCGCGCCGGAGAAGACGGCACGCGTTCGGGAGAAGCTGCCCGACGCGATCTACGCGACGTGGGGCGGGATCGAGGCGGCCGTCCTGCTCGCCATCGCGCGCCCGCCGCGTGATCCCGTGGTTCCCCGCTCGCCGCTCGACGGATACTCCGGCCGGCCGCTCCCCCTGAAGCTCGGGATCAAGCCTGGCGGCTCGGTGGGCCTCGCCGGAGCGCCTCGAGGGTTCCGCGACACGCTCGGAGAGCTTCCGCAGGGCGCCCGCGTCGCCGCGACCGCCCGCGGCCGGTGCGACCTGATCCTCTGGTTCGTGCGCTCCCGGCTGGCTCTCGAGCAGGGGATCGCGGGGATGGCGGCGCGCGAGGACTTCCGGGGGATCTGGATCGTCTGGCCGAAGAAGGCGGCGGGGACGGGCGCGGATCTGGGGGAGCGGGACGTGCGGCGGGTGGGACTCGCCGCCGGACTCGTCGACTACAAGATCTGCGCGGTCGACGCCACCTGGTCGGGGCTCCTGTTCGCCCGTCGCGAGACCTCCGGGGCCTCTCGACGGTAGGTCGGGGAGCCCGCTACCCTGGCACGGAAATCGCCGAAGAGGGGCTTCCTTGAGGACCCTTCGAGCGTACGATAGAGCCCTTGGTGGAATTGAGGAGCCAGGGCCTCCGCGCCGGGTCTCCGAACGCGGGCCCCGGGATTCCGATCGGCGGTTGCTTGGGGGTACCGTGACGACACCGAAGTGCCTTCGATGCGGGAGCGAGTCGATGGCGGCCGGAGCGCTGCACGGGTTCGTGCGCACCTCGTTCCGCCCCGAGGGGGCGAAGTTCCTGACGCTCGAGACGTCCCCCGTCATGACGCGGGCGATGATGTGCCGGGAGTGCGGGCTGATCGAGATCACGGGGGACGTGAGGAAACTTGCGAGGCTCACGTCCCTTCCCGAGCCGACCGAAGAGCCCGCGACCTGAGCGGACCCTCTGGCGCGCCGGCCGGATCGGGGCGGTCCGGACCCGGCGGGACGTCCGCTAGCCGGACACCAGGCCCTTCAGCTCGCCGAGCTGCTCCTTGGTCGGGATGCCGAACCAGACCCGCACGACGCGGCCGTGCCCGTCGAGGAGCACGGTGGCCGGCACGTACGGCACCTTCGCCATGAGCGGCGGGTTCGGCTGTTCCACGCTGAACAAGGGGAATTGGAGGGAAGCGGGGACGATTCCTCCGACCTCCGGACCCTTGCCTGGCCGATCGGTCTCGATCCCGAGCGTCCGAACGCCGGCCGGCGGGCCCGCGGCGAGGAACTCGTTCCAGATCGGCAAAGCCCGCTCGCAGGCCGGGCAGTGGGTGGAGAAGACCAGGAGGAGCGTCGTCGGCCCGTCCGGCGCGACCTCGAGCCGGTCCTTCCGGCCCGCCACGCCGAGGAGCACGAACGGCTCCACGGTATCGCCGGTCTTCAGGGCGTCGGCGGGCAGGTGGGTCTCCGCGAGCGACGACATGGTCGTCTTCAGCTGGCGGTTCTGCCGGGCGAGGAACAGCACCAGCACCGCGAGGGCGATGCAGGCCACGACCAGGAACAACGTGAACGGGTCGCGGCGAGGCGGACGTCCCGCCTCCTCCGGCGTCGCCGGCTTCGCTTCGGTGGACATCTGGAGACCTCCCTGCCGGGGCCACGCCACGGTACGGGTGCGGGGCACCGGCCCCTACAGTCTAACCGCGCGCGCGGAGGTTCCGTCAAGTCGCGAGGTTGACCGACGCCGTCCCGGGCCCGGTTTGACTCGGCCGCGACGACGTGCGAAGATCGGAATGAATCCGAAATACGGGAAGGGGGAGAGGAGCCATGGGATCGCGGAGCGGGACCGAGGGAACGGGCCCCAAGGCGCGGCTGCGTCGCGCCGGGCTCCGCGTCACCGCGCCCCGGCTCGCGGTCCTCGGGCTCCTCGAGGCCGAGCGGAGGCACCCGACGGCCGAGCAGGTCCACGCGGCGCTCCTTCCTTTCCACCCGTCGCTCTCCGTGTCGACGGTCTACGAAACCCTGGAAGCGTTCGTCCGAACCGGTCTCTGCCGCAGGGTCGGGAGCGGCGACGGTCTGCTCCGCGTGGACGGAATGGAAAGGGAGCACGACCACGCCGTCTGCCGCGGCTGCGGCCGGATCTTCGACGTGGAACGCGGCCGGCTCGCTCTTCCGCCGCCGCCGGCGCTCTTGCCGCCGGGGCTGCGCGTCGGCGGAGTGCGGCTCGAGTACGACGTGATCTGTCCGTCCTGCCTCCCGGGCGAGGTGCGCCCCGGAGGCTCCGATAGAGGCTCGAGGGCGCGGCCCGCGGAATCGCGCCGCCCGCGTCCGACATCCTTAGGGAAGGAGGCGAATCGATGGCGCAGCTCAAGGACACCAAGACGCAGGAGAACCTGAAGTACGCGTTCGCCGGCGAGTCGCAGGCGAACCGGCGGTACCTCTACTTCGCGAAGCAAGCCGACATCGAGGGCTTTCCCGAGGTCGCGGGCCTCTTCCGCGACACGGCGGAAGGGGAGACCGGCCACGCCCACGGCCACCTGGACTATCTGCGAAAGGTCGGCGACCCCGCGACGGGCATGCCGTTCGGAGAGGTTCCCGAGATGTTGAAGTCCGCGGTCGCCGGCGAGACGCACGAGTACACCGACATGTACCCGGGCATGGCAAAGACCGCGCGCCAGGAGGGGTTCTCGGAGATCGCCGACTGGTTCGAGACGCTGGCGAAAGCCGAGAGGTCGCACGCGGGGAAGTTCCAGAAAGCGCTGGACACGATCTGAGCGAGTCGCTCCGTCCGGACCGGCGGGACGTGCGGCATCCTCTCCCAGGGCACGCTCTCCGGTCCGCGATTCGCCGCGGCGGCTCGCTCCGTTTCGTCCGCGCCTGCAGAGGAAGAGCAGGCGCGGACGAAACAGGGCCCTGGGAGAGGATGCCGCACGTCCCGCCGGGAGGTGAGCGGTGAGCGAAAAGAAGGCTCCGATCGGGGACATCAAGTTCGCGCCGACCGACGGGCTGACGTACAACCCGAACGAGGCGAAGTACTGGGACCGCGAGGCCCTGACGAAGGAGATCGAGCGCACGTTCGAGCTGTGCCACAGCTGCCGGATGTGCTTCAAGTTCTGCCAGTCGTTCCCCACCCTGTTCGAGGCCGTGGACCGGCACGACGGGGTGCGCGCGGTCCCGGAGGCGACCCGGCTCGAGGTCGTGGACCAGTGCTTCCAGTGCAAGCTCTGTTACACGAACTGCCCGTACACGGAGGCGGAGGGGCACGCGTTCAAGCTGGACTTCCCTCGGCTCATGCTCCGCGCCAACGCGGTGAGGCGGCGCGAGCGCGGGATCCCCCTGCGGGAGAGGCTGCTCGCCGACCCGGACCGGTTGGGCCGCCTCGGAACGCTGGTCCCCGGCCTCGCGAACTGGGCCAACCGTTTCCGGCCGAACCGGATCCTGATGGAGAAGATGGCGGGCATCCACCGGGACAAGCTGTTGCCTCGGTTCGAGCGCCCGACGTTCCAGGCGTGGCTCAGTCGGAGGACGGGGGGCGGCGAGCAAGGCGCGGAGGGGAAGCACCCGGTCGTTCTGTTCTCCACCTGTTTCGTCAACTGGAACCGGCCCGCGGTCGGCAAAGCGGCCTTCGAGGTGCTCGTCCACAACGAGTGCTCGGTTTCGTGCCCGGACGTGAATTGCTGCGGGATGCCGGCCCTGGACGGGGGCGACGTGGAGTTCGCGCGGAAGCAGGCGAAGCGGAACGTCGACCTGCTGCTGCCGTACGTCGAGAGGGGAGCCAAGATCGCCGTGATCAACCCGACGTGCAGCCTGATGATGCGCCAGGAGTACCCGGAACTTCTCAGAGGGGCGGACGGCGGGCGGCGCGACGAGGCGACGCGCAAGGTCGCCGAGGCGGTCCGGGACGTGAGCGAGTTCCTGAACGAGCTGCGGCAGGCCGGCCGGTTCAAGGAGGATTTCCGGAGCACCCCCGCCGGCGCGGTGGCGTACCACGCCCCCTGCCATCTCCGCATGCAGAACGTCGGCTTCAGGGGGCGGGACCTGATGCGGCGCATTCCGGGGGTCGAGCCGAGGACGGTCGCCGAGTGCTGCGGCCACGACGGCACGTGGGCGATGAAGCGGGAACACTTCGACCAATCGCTCCAGAACGGCCGGAAGGCATTCGACGGCATGAGCGAGGCCGGGGCCGAGGTGTGGGCCACGGACTGCCCCCTGGCGGCGATCCAGTTCGAGCAGGCGTGCGGGAGGAAGGCCCTCCACCCGGTCGAGATCCTCGCCAGGGCCTATCGCGAGGACGGCTTCGCGACGCGAGTGGCCGCGCCCGCGGCGGAGAAATGACCGGATCGGGGAGGGAATGACACCGATGGAAAGCCTGAAGCCGAGGGACGTCCTGTCGAAGGAGGATTACGAGCGCCTCCGGCCGGAGACGCGCCGGCGGATCATGGTCCAGAAGGACAGGCGCCGTATCGCGGTGGGCGACCACTGCACGCTCCACTTCGAGTGCCGGGACACGATGCTGTATCAGGTCCACGAGATGCTTCGGGCCGAGAACAGCTGGCACCGGCCCGGCGCGCTCCAGGACGAGATCGAGGCGTATTCCCCGATCGTCCCCGCGGAGGGGGAGCTGTCGGCGACGCTGATGTTCGAGTACGAGACCCCGGAGGAGCGGGCCACGATGCTTCCCGCGCTCGTCGGGATCGACCGCCACGTGTTCCTGGAGATCGGCACCGCGGCGCCGTTGCTCGCACGGTTCGACCGGGGACAGATCGACGAGGACAAGGTGTCGTCGGTCCAGTACGTGAAGTGGGTGCTCGACGATACGCGACGCCGGCTCCTCAAGGAGGACGGCGTCGTGGTGCGGATCCGGATCGACCACTCGCTCTACGCCGCGCAGGCCGTCCTGTCGGAGGAGAGCCGGCGGGCGATCGCGAGCGACCCGGATTGACGGAAAACGTGACGATCGACGCTCCCGCCCTACCACGAAGCCCTTTCGTGGCGTACACTTAAAGGTTCAGGGCGACGCACCCAGTGTCCGGAACGACGAGGGGGACCCATGCCGAACGAAGACTTCCGGCGCCGTTCGCGGTGGATGATCCGCGCCCTCGAGTGGAACGACTCGAGGGCACGGTACCCCAACCTGTGGCACGAAGGGATGCCCTGCCAGATCCTCGCGTTCGAGTCGATGGGGTCGAGGTTGCGGCTCGGCGACCTGATCGCCGTCTACCACCCGGCGAGCCAGACCTTCCCGAAGCGCTCCGAGCGGTTTGTGGGCATTTCCCGCGTGATCGGCATGCGGCGCGCGCGAGGGGCGGGATCGGTTTGGGTGGACCTCGAGACCGCCCACCGGTTCGATCCTCCTCTCGACTTGGGAGAGGCGCCCGGCCGGGTGTTCCTCTGCTGCGACCCGGGCTGGCCCGCGCGGGAAGTCTCCCTGTTCCGGCGCGTCCTCGACGCCGCGGTGGTCGCCGGGTTCAAGCCTTTGGCCGGCGAGACCGAGGCGCCGGCCGAGGCCGGCCACGCCGACGAGACCTTCGTCGAGGAGTCCGACCGGGGCATCGAGACGGAGAGGGGCGCCGGTGAACCGACCTCGGCCACCGACCTCGAGAGCGACGCGCACCAGACGCCGATGTGGACGGGGCCGACCCCGGGGGCGCGGCTCTTCGCCGGGGTGGACTTCAGCGGGGACATGCGCGATCCGAAAGACGGCACCTGGCTCGCGCTGCTCGAGCTGAAGGAGGAGCGGCTGGCGGTCGTCCGCCTCGAGGCGACCGGCCGGAACGGGCTCGAGGCGCAGCTCAGGAATCCCGACGCGGCGCTCCTGCACGCGGAGGCGATCGGTCTCGACTTCCCGTTCGGCGTGCCGGTGCCCTTCGCGGAGACGCTCCTCGGCGGCCCGTTCCCCGAGGAGGGGTGGTGGGCGCTCGCCCGGAAGCTCGAGCGGATGTCGCGGCCCACCTACCTGATCGCGCTCCAGGAATTCCGGGACGCGCACGGGGAGCTCAAGCGGCTCACCGACGAGAGCGCCGGGGCGTTCTCCCCGCTCCACCGCGTGAACCCCGACCTGGGGCCGATGACTTACCAGGGGATCCGGATGATCGCGGAAGAGCGGTCGCGCTACGCGCTGCGCCCGTTCGAGAGCGCGAAGGGGCGCTTGCTGCTCGAGGTCTTCCCGGGCGCGAGCCTGAGGCGGCTCGGCCTCGAGGCTTCCGGCCCTGGGGACCGGCCGCACTCGATCGTGGACGCCCTCTCCCGCGCGGCGCGACTCCCGGTGGAGATCGGGCAGCCGTTCCTGAGACGCTGCGTTGCGCGTCGCGACGCCCTCGACGCGGTGGCTGCCGCGCGATGCGCCGCGCTGGCGGTCCTCTCCGGCGAGACGGACAGGACGCCTGAGGACCTTGCGCCGGGCCAGGGGGACCGCGTCCGGAAGGAAGGCTGGATCTACGGGCTCGAGTGACGGGAGTTGCTGACCCGATCGTTCGTCCACGTCCCGGGGGTCGGTGAGCGGCGCGAGCGCGGGCTCTGGCAGCGCGGCTATACCGACTGGAACGCGTTCCTGCGCGGCCACCCCGAGGGCCCCTGGCGCGACCTGATCGCCTCGCGCCTGGACCCCGAGCGGGCCGCGCGGGACCTGCCCCGACGGGAGATGTGGCGTCTCGCCACGGCCTTCTCCGGGCGCGTCGCCTTCCTCGACATCGAGACCACGGGGCTCTCCCCCGGGCGCGACGGCATCACCTGCGTGGGACTGTCCGACGGCGAGCGGGTCGAAGCGCTCGTCCAGGGGCGCGATCTCGGGCGCCTGAAGACGGTCCTGGAGCGATTCGAGCTCCTGGTCACCTACAACGGCTCGTGCTTCGACTTACCGGTCCTCGCCGCCGCATTTCCCGAGATCGACTTCCACCGGTTCCACCACATCGACCTCCGGTACCCGCTTCACCGTCTCGGCCTCAAAGGAGGGCTCAAGGGGGTGGAGCGCACGCTGGGGCTCGCGCGGCCGGAGGAAATCCAGGGAGCCGACGGTTACCTCGCGGTGCTCCTCTGGGACCAGCACGTCGGTGGCCACCCGCGCGCCCTCGAAACCCTGGTCCGGTACTGCCTCGAGGACGTGGTGCACCTCATCCCGCTGCTCGCGCACGCCTACGACCGCCTGTCGGCGGAACTCCCGCTCGCGGTGGCGCCGATCGGGGAGGTCGGGATGCCCTCGATTCCGTTCCGCGCCGACGGCGGCTTGGTGAAGGACCTGCTCCGGCGAATCGAGGGGTACCGCGGGAGCGGTACGCCGGGCGGCTGAGGATTCCGGTTCCGTGGCCGGCGAGGCTCAGGCCACGGACTTCTCCTCCATCGTCATCACCCAGAACGCCAGCTCGTACTGCGCGACCTGGACGGCCACCTCTTCGGCGCGCCGGACCTCGTGGGGCGAGGCGCCGGCGAGTGAGGCATCCGCCGCCCGGGCGATGCTCTTGACGAATCGCCGGTAGTCGGGGGAGTACCAATTGAGGATCATCTTCTGGAATTCCGGGGCACCCGGACGGGCCCAGGCCCACGCGTCCTGGTACGCACGGTATTGCGTCCAGAGCGCGACGAGCGATACGACGTACCCCTCGAACCCGAGCGCGACGATGTAGTCCACGTACGCCCGGCACACCGGGTGGACGGGAACGCGGAGGTCGAGCCGACGCTGCGCCAGCGACCGGTCGAACCAGGCGAGGTTCTCGTGGAGCTGCCGGAGGGCCTGGAGCAGGATCTCCCGATCTCGGGCCGGCGCAACGGCGAGGGTCCTGCTCGTCGCGCCGAAGATGCCGTCCACGAAGTGGCGATCCTGGACGAGCCAGCGGTCGAAGGTCTCGACCGGAAGGCTACCGTCCCTGACGCCGAGGATGAACGGGTTGCGGCACACGACGTGCCACAGCGGACGGTGCCGCTCGAGAAGCGCCGCGGTCGTGATCCTGGCTGCGCTCATGAAGCCTCCCCCAAGGTGCATAACCGGCGGCGGGACCGGTCCCTCACCGCCTGACCAGCAGCAGCGTGGTCGGATCGAGGTCGAGCCCGGGCCGGTCGGGCGCCGCGCCGCCGTGCCCCTTGAGGACGCTCAGGTGCACGGTTCCGTCCGCTCCCTTCAACCGCAGCAGGACGTCGATCAGCGCTTCGTACCGGCCCACGGGCCGGGGGAATCCGCTCTCGTGAGGGACGGGCCCTTCCCGATCGAGGGTCGCCGACATCCAGAGCACAGAGTCCTCGGCAAGGGAGAGGCCTCTGAGCGACGCGATCTCGGCCTCGCACCCGTGGCTCCAGTCGTAACCGTCCACGACGATGAGATCCGGATGCACGTCCGTGTGGGACCGGAGGAACGAGAGCGAGCGCGCCAGCCCCTCGATGCTGAACGCCGTCCTCTGGTAGGCGTGGATTCTCCGGTTCCGCTCGACGACGAGCCGCGCATCGGCGGGCTTCTCCAGCTCCTCGGCGCGGGACAGCTCGGCCAGGATCTCGTCGTAGTAGTTCCGGACCCGGTCCACCGGCTGATCCAACGCGATGTGGAGGACGCGGCAGCCACGGAGCAGGACGTCGAGCGCCACGCCCACGAGGAACGCCGTCTTGCCCGCGCCGGCGCCGGCGCAGACGACCCCAAGCTCGCCTCGGGCCAGGCCCCCGTGGATCGAGCGATCGAGCACTCGGAGCGGGCTGCGCTCATGGATCTCGGCAATGCACGTCATGCCGCGGGCCTCCTCGCGTTCGTGCCCCTCAAAGGGGCGTTGTTCTACGTCGGTCGGGAAGGTAGTGCAACCTCTTCTTTCAGCGTTTGCGGACCGAGTCCAGCTCGGCGACGCAGTCCCGTATCCTTTCCGACTCCTCCAGCAGGATCTCGGCCCGCTTGCGGATCGAGTCGGGGACGCCGGCCTGCGACAGCAGGATCTCGAGGTGGCCGAGGATCCCCATGAGCGAGTTGTTGATCTCGTGCCGGGCGTGGGACACCAGTTTCAGCGCCCGGTCGTAGGACGATTCGACGCTCCGGAGGCGCATGATCTCCGAGCCTTCTTCCACCAAGACCAGGGCACGCCGCCGGCTTCCGGCATCGAAAGCCCGCATGCGGATCCTGAAATCGCCGAGGGCCGCCCCGAAGGCGGGGACCTGGAGGTCGACCTCGAGCGGGCCCGACGCTTCGAGGAAGCTCTTCGCGTGCTCCCGGACGGCCTCCGCCGCTGCGAACTCCTCGAAGAACGGCCTCCCCGAAAGCGACCGTCCATCCGCACCGGCCAATCGTGCGAACGCGTCGTTCGCGGCGAGAATCGACCCGCTGGCGTCCAGGACCGCGGCCCCCAGCGTCAACGCCGAGAGTGGTGCCGTGACGGGCCGGCTCATCTCGCCCTTGCCGCGCGACCGGGCCGTGGGAACGCGCGCTCCCCGCCGGTTCCCGCCCCGATTCCCGCCTCGGCCAGCCTGCGGAGGATGTCGCCGACCACCGCGTCCCGGCTCTCGCGACCCATCTTCACCAGGACGATCCGCGGATCGTGCCGCACCTTCTTGGGGAAGCCGACCCCATGGGCCGCCACGGTCGCGAGGAGCGGTACATCGCCGGCCAGGAGGCCCTCGACCGCGTCCCGGAAGGGGGCGGAGAACGATTCCATCTTGCCGACCTCGTCGAGGACGACGAGCCCGGTCCCGGGCGCGGCAGACAGCGCGGGCACGCCGATCGCGTCCAGATCCTCGACGCTCACCCCGTACGGTCCTAGCCGGAAAGGGCCGTGCCCGCCCGCGCGCGCGAGCACGAATTCCTTACCGTCGAGGGTCACGCCGCGGAAGCCGGTGCGGCGGGCCCCGTCGCGAACCTCCTCGGTCAGGAAGCCGGTCATCCGCACGTCGCCGCGCAGGCGCTCGACGACCCGGCGGAGCGCCGTCGTCTTGCCACAGCCGGGATCGCCGGTCAGGAAGATCTTCGGAGCGATGCCAGGCTCCTCTCGCGGGTCGCCGCTCAGCCGCCCGCCGGCTCCCTCCTTCGGGAACCCCTCACCGCCGCCGCCTTACCCTGGATGGCAGGGGAGACAGGAATCGAACCTGCAACCCCCGGTTTTGGAGACCGGTGCTCTGCCAATTGAGCTACTCCCCTAAACCCCGGGTCCGATGACGAGACGCTGCCCTCGCCCGCGCTATCCCTCTGGCGTTGAAGCGCTTGATCCACGAGAAGGATGGACGGGGAGGCCAAAGTGTACATCCCTCAGGAAGCGAATTCAACCCGCGCGGCGGCGCCAAGATCCGCGGTGCCGGCTCCTTCCCTCGACCTCGTACTTGACCTCGAAATTCGTCAGCGGGACGTCGGACGGAATCGGGAACTCGTCGCCACCGAACGCGGCGAGCCTCTCGAATCCGGCGTGAGCGTCGAGGAGCGGCTCGAGGACGGACCAGTACTCGTCGTGGTCCGTCGCGACGTGCAGCCCGCCGCCGGGCTTCAGGGTCCGCGCGAGGTGGTCCACGGTGGGCGGCCGGAAGAACCGGCGCTTGTGGTGTCGCTTCTTCGGCCAGGGATCCGGGTAGAACACGTAGTAAACGTCCACCGAGGACGGCGGGATGCCCCGCGTGACGAGCTCCCGCGCATCCGCGCGGACGAAGCGGACGTTCCGTAGACCTCGTTTCGTCGCCCGGGCTTCGGCGATCTTGAGGAACTCGTTGGCCCACTCGACGCCGAGATGGTGCACGTCGGGCCGGGCCTCGGCGACGCCGAGCAGGAAGCGACCCTTGCCGATGCCGATCTCGACCTCGACGCGCCCGCCGGAGCCGAATACGTCGATCCAGTCGAGCCCAGCCAGCGCGCGCTCTGGATCGAGGCGGAGGGACGTCAACGCCGCGGACTCGCTCATGCCGCCCATTGTAACGGCGCTTTGGATTGCGCCGTCACATCGCCACCGGGCCGGGAGCGTCCAGGTGCCGTGTCAGGCCGACGATCGCCCCCACGAGGTAGAGCGAACCCGCCACGAGCACGAATCCGCCGGGCATGGCGAGCGCACGGGCGCGGGCCAGCGCCGCCGCGGGATCGCCGACGGTCTCGATGGCGACCCCGAGACCTGCGGCCGCGCGCGCGACGTCGGCAGGGTCGGCGGCACGATCCACCGGAGGGCGGGTGACGACTGCCGAGCGCACGAGGGGCGCCAGCGGCTCGAGGATCCCCCGCGCGTCCTTGTTCGCCATCGCCCCGAACAGCAGGATCGGAGCCTCGCCGCCGCGTTCCCGGAGGTAGTCCGCGAGAGCGGATGCGCCCGCGGGGTTGTGCGCCCCGTCGAGGAGGATCGGAGGTTCACCCTCGAGCCACTCGAGGCGGCCCGGCCACCTCACCTCCCGCAGGCCTCGACGCACCGCTTCGGGCGCGATGGGGTCACCGAGCGCGCGGCCCAGCTCCTCGATCGCCACCACCGCGACGCGGGCGTTCTCGACCTGGTGCCGTCCCGGGAGCGGGAGGGAGAGGCGGTCGTACCGCGCCGAGGTGGTCGCGAGCGCGAAGGTCCCGCCCGGCTCGAACGCGACGTCGGCGACTCTCGCCGCCTCGATCATCGGCGAGCCGGCCTCCTGGCTGGCGCGCAGCAGGACCGTAAGCGCCTCTTCCCCGCGGACCCCGGTTACCAGCGGGCGCCCGCGCTTCACGATCCCGGATTTTTCCCGGGCGATCTCCCCGATCGTCGCGCCGAGCCGGTCGGTGTGGTCGAGGTCGACGGTCACGATGACCGAGATCGCCGCGTCCACCGCGTTCGTCGCGTCGAGCCGGCCGCCGAGGCCCACCTCGAGGACGGCCACGTCGATCCCCGCCTCCCGGAACCCAACGAGCGCGGCGGCGGTCATCACCTCGAAGAACGATGGGTGGTCAGCCAGCGCTCCGTCGGCGAGCGCGCTTTCGATGGCGACGCGGACCGTGTCGAGGTGGCGGCCGAGGTCGACGTCCGAGAGATCCCTCCCCTCGATCCGCACTCGCTCACCGGGCCGGAGCAGGTGAGGCGACGTGTAGAGCCCGGTCTTCCGCCCGGCGGCCGCGAGCATTGCTTCCATCATCGCGGCCACGGAGCCCTTGCCGTTCGTCCCACCCACGAGCACGGACGGGTAGGCGGTCTCCGGCCGGCCGAGGCGGTCGAGCAGCGTGCGGATCCCCTCAAGCCCGAGCTTGATCCCGAATCGCTGCAGTCCGTACACCCACTGGATCGGATCGCCGCCCATCGCGCCCATAATAGCGACAGGCACCGGGCGTCGCCCGGCCGGCCCGCTGGAGACTCTCGTTGAGAGGTGGGCTCGCATTCGCGGCAGCGGTCATCGTCCTGGCCGCGACCCTCCTGGCGGGTGCGGGGAGCGTGCCGCTGCTCGACCCCGACGAGGCGCGCTTCGCCCGAACCTCCGTGGAGATGCTCCGAAACGCCGATCCGGTCGTCCCCACGTTCGAAGGCCTGCCTCGGCTGACCAAGCCCCCCCTGCTCCACTGGATACAGGCGGCGCTGTTCCGCCTCTTGGGGCCGAAGGAGTTCGCCGCGCGCCTCCCGTCGATCTCCGCCACGGTGGCGCTGCTCCTGGTGGCGGGATGGGTCGTGCGGCGAAGGTACGGCGAGGAGGGGGCCGCATGGACGGCCACCGCGTTCGGCGCCTTCCCGCTGGTCGTCGCGCTCGGGAAGGTCGGGACCATCGATGCGCTGCTCTCCCTCCACGTCGGGGCGGTGATCGCTCTCGACCTCGACATGGCGGACGAGCGGCGGGCCGCCCGCCCGGCGGTCGTAGGGGCTGTGCTCGGTCTCGCTTTTCTGGCGAAGGGACCCGTCGGGGTCGTGCTGCCGCTCCTCGTGCTGCTCGCGGGGCGAACAGCGGTCGGCGGCGAGGTGCTCCCCAAAGCGCGCGCATGGCTCCTCGGCGCGGCGGCATGGTGCGTGGTCGTCCTGCCGTGGGCCCTCGCGTTCGTGCGACGTCTCGGGGTGGGAACGGCGGTGGACACCGTCCGTCGCGAGGCGCTGGAGCGTTACTTCTCGGAGGGGACTCCCCACGGGGCACCGTTCTGGTACTACGCCCTGGTGGTCGCCGCGGGGTTCTTCCCATGGGCCGCGACGCTGGCGCTGGGCGCGGCGAGGGCTCTCGGACGAAGACGCGATCCCTCGGCCCGCACCGCTGCCTACGCGGCAGCCGGGGTCGTCGTGGGCCTCGCGTTCTTCTCGATCGGGCGCGGGAAGCTCCCGAGCTACGTCTTGCCCCTGGCCCCGCTGGCGGCCATCGTGGTGGCCTGGGAGATCGGTCAGGAGGTCGCCGACCCGCGCGGTCGGAAGGTCGGGCCGTACCTCGCGGCCATGAGCGTCGGCGCGGGTGCGCTCGCCCTCTGCGGCGTTGCGGTCGCCGGGATCCGGCCGGAATTCCGGGCCGCCATCGTGGCGGGGGCGGCGATCCTCGCCGCCGGTGCCGTGGGCGCGATCGTGGGTCTCGCGCGCGGCCGGCCGCGGGAGGTGCACGCGGCCGTCGCCGTCGCCGGCCTCCTGTTCGCGGCGGTGTCCGCGATGACCGCGTTCCCGGTTCTCGGGCGAGAGCGCAGCGCCGCCGGGCTGGTCTCGGACGTCCCGATCCTCAGGTCCGGCCGGACCGTGGTCACCGTGGAGAAGCAGGTGCCCAGCCTGTGCTTCTACCTGGACGCTGTTCCCGAGTGGAGAGGCGCTGCGGAGGTCGCCGAGCGGGTTGCCCGGCCCGACCGGCCGCTTCTGGTCGTTGACCGAGTGGATCTTCCACTGCTGCCGCCGGAGGCGTGGGAGCGAATCGTGGAGGTGGGGCAATCCGGCCGATATCGGGTCTTCGCCCCGCGCTAGGCCGGGGGACGTTACAGGACGTCGCCTGGAGAACCGGGCACCGGCTTGACGGTCCGAGAGAACCCCTGGTAGGGTGGTACCGCCACCCATAACTTCGAGGGAGACGCGGCCGCCCCCTATGGCTTGGTTCAAGAAAGAAAAGATCCCGAAGCAGGCGCCGCCCGAGGAGCGCCGGCTGCAGATGCCGGAAGGCCTCTGGGTCAAGTGCGAGAACTGCAAGGAGATCGTCTACAAGAAGGAGGTCGCCCGGAACGCGAACGTCTGTCCGAAATGCAACTATCACTTCCGGATCAGCGCCAGGGAGCGGCTCGAGCAGCTGTTCGACGACGGGATCTACGAGGAATTCGACACCGAAATCGCCCCGACGGATGCCCTGGGCTTCGTGGACAACAAGCCCTACCGCGAGCGGCTGGTGGACTACCAGACACGGACCGGGCTCAAGGACGCGCTGATATCCTGCGCGGGGCGGATCGGTGGCTGCCCGGTGGTGGTCGCGGCGATGGAGTACGGCTTCATGGGCGGTTCGATGGGGAGCGTGGTCGGGGAGAAGGTCACTCGCTGCGCGGAACACAGCCTCGCGGAGCGGGCTCCCCTCATCGTCGTCTCCTGCTCGGGCGGGGCCCGCATGCAGGAGGGCGCCCTGTCGCTGATGCAGATGGCCAAGATCTCCGCTGCTCTCGCCCGGCTCGACGAGGCGGGGATACCCTTCTTCTCGATTCTCACCGACCCGACCACCGGCGGCGTGACCGCGTCGTACGCGATGCTGGGCGATCTCAATATAGCGGAGCCGAAGGCGCTGATCGGCTTCGCCGGACCGCGGGTCATCGAGCAGACGATCCGGCAGAAGCTGCCCGTCGGCTTCCAGCGGAGCGAGTTCCTCTTGGAGCACGGGATGATCGACTTCATCGTCGAGCGCTCCCAGATGCGCGAAGTCCTGATCTCCTGTCTCAACTTCACCGTGGGGGTAGAGAGGCCCGCCGAGATCCCCGTCCCCGTCCTCCGAACCCGCGAAGACTGAGCGTTCCGCCGCACGGCGCGCCCGAGATGGGGGTCAGGCCTTGCTGTCCCATAGCGACGCGGGGACTCCCTTGCGGAGGTTCTCGAGGCGGGCCATGGCGAACAGCGCATCCGAGAGCCGATTGAGGTAGGGGAGCACGTGAGGTCCGATCGCCTCCTCGCGGGCGAGGGCCACGAGGAGCCGCTCGGCGCGGCGGCAGATCGTCCTGGCCACGTGGAGTTGCGCGCCCCCGGGCGAGCCCCCGGGCAGCACGAAATTCGCGAGAGGCCCCAGCTCCTCGGTCATCCGATCGAGGTGACGCTCCAGGGTCTCGACGTGGCGGGGCCCGATCCTGGGTCCGGGCACTCGTGCCCTGTCCTCCTCGCGGACGGACAGTTCCGCACCCAGGTGGAACAGATCGTTCTGGATCGCGTGCACCTCGGCGGCGACCGCCGGATCGAGGCCGAGGGCGAGCGCCATACCTATGGCGGAGTTCAGCTCGTCCACGGTCCCGTACGCGTCGACCCGCTTGGCGTCCTTCAAGACCTGCTGGCCGCCGGCCAGCCGGGTCGTCCCGCCGTCACCCGATCGGGTGTAGATCTTCGTGATGCGCGGCATCGGCTTCTCCTCGTCACATCCGCACGTCGAGTCCGAACGCCACCCGGCGCCCAGGGGCTGGGTACCCCTCCGCCTCGTCGTACCGCCGGTCGGCCAGGTTCTCGACGCGTACGAAGGGAGAGTAGCGCGCCAGATCCTTCCTTGCGAAGAGGTCGAGCCGCAGGTACGGCGGATTCTCGACCGGCAGGAACGTCAACGCGTCCACGTCGGCCCGCCGTCCGACGAAGGCCGCCCGGAGCGTGCAGACGAGTCCCTTCGCAGGGTGCGAGGTCGCTGCGAGGTAGGCCGTGTGCCTCGGCCGGCGCGGCAAGTCGAGTCCTGTCGTGCGGTCTTCGGCTTCGACGAGCGTGTAGCCGGCGTCGAGCGCGAGGCGTGGGGAAACGGGCATTCGCGCCGCCATCTCCACCCCCCGCGCCCGCGCGCGGCCGACGTTCTCGTTCTTCGAGGCCAGGAAGTCGTAGAGGATGAGGTCCCGATAGTCGCTCCAGAACGCGGACGCCTCGGCCCTCCCGCCGCTGGCCGCGTACCGCTCGACGCCGATCTCGATCGAGGTCGCCCGCTCGGGGCGGAGGTCCCGGTTCCCGGAGTACGGGTAATAGAGTTCCCCGATGGACGGCGCCCGGAAGGCCCGTCCGGCCGAAGCGCGGACCTTCCAGCGCGAGTCGACCGAGAGCCTCGAGAGCGTGGCCCGTGGGCTCAACTCCCCACCGAAAGTGCTGTGGCGATCGTACCGGAGACCCGCGGTCGCGGACCACTGTCGGCCGAGCCGGACCGATTCCTGTGCGCCAGCCGCCCAAATCCAGCTGCGGTTTCGATCGAGGGCCGTGTTCGACAAGACCCTGGAAGCGTCCCACGATGCGAACGTCACGAGGGTACGTGTCGCCGACCGCCAGGTCTCCGTCGCACGAGCCTCGTAGGTTTCGGCGTCGGACGCATCGGAGAATCCCTGGTCCGGATCGCGGAACGTCGGCTGGGAGCGCGCGCGGGCGACGAGCAACGACGTCTCCTGTCCGGATCCGTGCTTCCAGATGAGGGGTAAGGCAATCCTCTCCTCCCGAATCCCGCCGGTTGCGAGCGGTGAAACGTGCTCGACGGACCCCGGGACGCCCCCATCCGCGTCGCGGACCTCCACCTCCATCGCAGCGGAAAGATCGTCGGTGGGGCGGATGTCCAGTCGAATTGAGCCGCTCCTGACACGCCAGGCGGCGTTCGGCCGGTCGCCGTCGACTCGCCGATCGCCCGCGGACACCGCGACCGCGACGTCGCGCCCGCCGATCGTTCCGAACGCGGTCCCCGAGCGGTAGCCGGCGTTCCCGGCTTCGAGCGTCGCGCCCGCACCGGGTTTTCCGCCGGAAGGCCGCGTGAAGATCTGGATCACCCCGCCGAGAGCGTCCGAGCCGTAGAGCGCGGAATATGGGCCCCGCACCACCTCGATCCTCTGGACGTTGGTGGTGGTGACGGAGGAAAAGTCGTATCCGGCGAAGTACGGCGAGTTGACCCGGACCCCGTCCACCAGGACGAGCACTTGGGTCGAGCTGCTGCCGCGGAGAAAGACCGAGGTGACCGCGCCGTCGGCGCCGGCGCGAACCACGTCGAGTCCGGGAACGAGCCGGAGAGCGTCGAGCACCGTCGATGCCCCGGTCTCCTCGATCCGCTCGCGCGTGATCACGGTCGTTGCCGATCCGACCTCCGATTCCTCCTCAGGCGCGAGCGTCGCGGTGACGACGACCTGCTCCGAGTACGATGGCGGGTCGGCGGCGCCCGCCGGGCCCGGCAGGAGCAGGAGGGCGAAGAGCAGGGGGGATGGGACGAGGCGCGGCATCGTCATTCGAACCTCCCGTTCGACTCGACGCCACCCGCCGGAGCCTGGGGCTCCGTGCGGCCGCACGGGGGTTCGAGGGCCCTTCCGTACCCCGACGGGTCGGCGTCCCGTCCGGCAGGTCTCCTGGCTCCCGGATCCTCCGTTTCGGGCGCCTTCCCAGGCGCGCGACCGTCGTCCCGACGATCCGACGCGCCCAGTGGCATCGTGCCCGAAGCGTCCCCGGTCACAGTGGCGGGGGCCGCGCGGGATTTCCACCCGCTTCCCTAGGGAGCGTTCACCCCGAACGATCCCGACCGGACTTCATCAGCCGATGACGATCGCGGACGTTACGCCGCGCGCGATGGCCTGTCAAGGAGGCCGCGAGCGCCGGGCGCGCCTCTCCCTAAACGAGCCACCACTTGACGGCCCCGACGCACGCCGCCGCAAGGATCAGCCAGGCGGAGCCGACTCGGAACCGGAAGAGGAGAAGGGCACCCATCGCCGCGAGCGACGCGGTGACAAGGTCCACCAACGCGTCGCGAGCGAGGTGCGCGGTCACGATGGCCATGAGCGCGAGCGAGGCGACGTTCACGCCGTCGAGGAACGCGGCGGCTGCCGGCGATCTGCGGAGACGCGGAATCAGCCGACCGCCGACCGCAACCAGGACGATCGAGGGGAGGAAGATCGCGACCGTGGCCACGACCGCGCCGAGGGGCCCGGCGAGCAGGTAGCCGATGAAGGTCGCCGTGGTGAAGACCGGGCCGGGCGTGACCTGTCCGACCGCCACCGCGTCGATGAGCTGTCCGGGGGTGAGCCAGTGCGTTCGCTCGACGAAATCCGCCCTTAGGAACGCCAGCAGCACGTAACCGCTTCCGAACACGACCGCGCCGATCTTGAGGAAGATCAGGAAGAGCTTCGCCAGGCTGAAACGGAGGGCGGGGGACCATGCCCCGGGAGCGGTCGCCGCGGCCAGGAACAGCATCCCTCGGGATCGCCCGGCCGGCCGAAGCCGGATCGCGGTCATCGCGTGGAGGAAGCCGGCGGCGAGGAGCACGACAAGAGGTCCGACTCCCAGCAGCGTGGCTCCCCCGGCTGCCGCGCCCAACGCGAGGAGCGTCTTCGTCTTGATCGCGGTCCGTGCGAATCCGACGAGCGCCTGCACGATGATCGCGATGATCACGGCCTTGACACCGTAGAGGACCGCCCCGACCTGGGGCAGGCGGCCGAATCTCACGTAAGCCCACGCGAGCGCGGTCACCATCGACGCGGCGGGCAAGATGAAGCAGCACCCCGCGACGAGGAGCCCGCGCCACCCCGCGCGCCGGTGGCCGACGAAGATGGCGACCTCCGTCGAGCTGGGGCCCGGGATGAGGCTGGAGGCGCCCACGAGATCGAGGAACTGTTCCCTGGAAAGCCAGGCGGCGCGCCGGACGAACTCGTCCTCCATCATCGCGATGTGAGCGGCCGGGCCGCCGAACGCGATCGTCCCGAGCTTCAGGAACGGGCGGACGAGCGACGCCGCCGAGGAGGGAGGGGCCCGGCCCGTCAAGGACGTCGCTTCCGGCGGACGAGAAAGGCGTCGACGGACCAAGTGCCGGACCCTGCGGCCGCGAGGAACAACAGTCCGCAGAGCATGGCAACGTCCGTCCGGGCCTCGGCCTCCATTGGCCAGAACCCGCTCTTGAGCAGAATGGGAATCTTCGTCGACGCGATCGCGACGGAGATCACGCCGACGAGCGGAATCGCGGCGAGCCGGGTGAACAGACCCAAGAGTATCAGCGCTCCGCAGCCGATCTCGACGACCCCGACAAAAGGTGCCATCGCCTGCGGCGCCGGGATCCCGATGTGCTCGAAACGCCCGGCGCCCCACTGTGCGGTGAAGAGGAACTTCTTGATCCCCTCGAGTAGGAAGATGCCGCCGACCGCAAGGCGAACGAACAATGCAGCCGCCGGAGCGCGGGACGCCGCGGCCCACTGGAGCACGCCCTTCATCGCCTGCCTCCCACGCACTATCGTACTCCGCGAACCGGCCGCCCTGGGGGCGGCCGGGACGCCTCAGGCTTCGTCGGCCGGCGCGATCGGAACGACGAGGGGGCGGCCGGTCGCGGGATCGATGCGGACTTCCGCGCGCACGCCGTAGACGAGCCGGAGGTTTAGGGGAGTGAGTACCTCGTGAGGCGGGCCGTCCGCGGCGACCGCTCCCGACTGGAGCAGCACGATGCGGTCGGCGAAGCGTCCGGCGAGATTCAGATCGTGGCTCGCGATCAGGAGGGTGAGGCCGGTCTCACGGTTCAGCCGGGTCAGGAGATCGTAGAGGAGGAGCCGGTGCCGGAGATCGAGAAAGGCCGTCGGCTCGTCCAAGAGGAGCAGCTTCGGCTCCTGGGCCAGAGCGCGCGCCAGGATCACGCGCTGTCGCTCTCCCCCCGAGAGGCCGAGGAACGGACGCTCCGAGAGGCCGGACACCGCCGTCCTGCGCATCGCCTCGTCCACGACCTCGTTATCGTGCCGGCCTTCTAGACCTAGGAGGCCGAGGTGAGGCGCGCGGCCCATTCGCACGACCTCTCGAGCGGTGAAATCGAACGCCGGCCGCGATTCCTGCGGGACCACCGCCACCTCGCGCGCTCTCTCGGCGGCGGGGATCACTGCCAGCTCGCGTCCGCGGAGCAGGATGGTGCCGGCGTCCGGCCGTAGGCTGGCAGAGGCCAGTCGGACCAGCGTGGTCTTTCCCGTGCCGTTCGGGCCGAGCACGGCGGCGATCTCCCCCTCCGCCAACTCGAGGGTAAGACCGTCGAATACGGGCGCCTCGCGGTACGCGAAGCGGACCGAGCGGAACTCGAGTGCTCCCGACACGGCCTCACGCCTCCCGGAGCCGGCGGAGAAAGAGCGCAAGAAAGAGAGGGCAGCCGATCAGCGCGGTCAGCACGCCGACCGGAAGCTCGACCGGAGCGACGAGCGTCCGTGCCCCCGTGTCGGCGAGGACCAGGAACGTCGCCCCCCCGACCGCGGATGCCGGGACGAGCGCACGATGGTCGCTGCCGAACGCGATTCGCATCGCGTGGGGGACGATCAGCCCGACGAAGCCGATGAGCCCTGTGAATGCGACGGCCGCGGCGGTGACGAGCGAGGCCGCGACGACGACCGCCCACGTCGTTCGCTCCACGTCCACGCCGAGGTTCCCGGCGGTCTCCTCGCCGAACGCGAGGAGGTTCAGGCGGTGCGAGAGCCCCATGAGGAACGCGAGTCCCGAGGCCACGAACGCGCCGGCGCCGAGGACCACCGGCCACGGAGGCGATCCCACCGCGCCGACCAGGAACGACATCACTCCCTGGAACCGGCTCGAGTCCCCGACCGTCAGCAGGAAGAGGATCACCGCGGAATCGAAGGCGTTCAAGACCACTCCCACGAGGAGGAGCGCCATCGAACCGGTGCGGCCTCGCAGCCGGGCGAGCCGGAACAAGACCCAGAGAGTCAAGAGCGCGCCCAAGAAGGCGGCGGCGGGGCGCGCGAGCGGACCTCCCAGCGGGTCGCCGCCGGCGATCGCGATGAAGACCGCGGCGCCGAGCGCCGCACCGCCCGAGACACCGAGGATGTACGGGTCGGCCAGCGGATTCCTCAGGATCGCCTGGAAGGCCGTCCCCGCACCTGAAAGCGCGGCGCCGACGATCGCGGCGAGGAGGATGCGCGGAAGCCGCACCTCCAGCAGGATGGCGCGGGTGGGCGCGTCGGCCCGCCCCAGGACCAGATCGACGAGTCCACCGAACCCCGCAGGACTCGCCCCGACCCCGAGCGCGACGACCATGGCCCCGCCGAGCCCCAGCAGTAGGACGGCGCCGAGCCACACGTTGCGCCCCCGCCGGGCCGGGATGCTCACGACTTTCCGCCACCGGCGGAACGGGGCTCGATCCGCGGGTGGAGAAGAGCGGCGAGGCCCTCCACGGCCTCGGCGACCCGCGGGCCGGCGCGTAAGGCCGTGGTCGCGTCGATCACGAAGACGCGCTCGTTTCCCACCGCCGGGATCGACGACCATCGCTTCCAGAAGTCGAGGACGCGGCCCGGCCCCCCGGCGTCCTGGGAGTCCATCCGTGCGACGATGATCGCCTCGGGGCCCGCGGCCAACACGGATTCGATCCCGATACGCGGGTACCGCGGCTCCCTCACGATGTTGCGGCCTCCCGCGAGCTCCAGGATCTCGGACGGGAGTGTGCCGGTCCCGGCGGCGACGAGCGGCTCCAGCTGAACGCAAAACAGCGTGGGAACCGGGGTGTCCCGTCGCACGCGCGCAGCGGTCGCCTCGATTCTCGCGCGCAGGGCCCCGGAAAGCGCCCGGCCCCTCGCCTGGACGCCGCAGACGCTCGCGACACGCTGGATCGCATCGTAGGCCTCCGCTAGCGTCTCACAAGGCACCACCTCGAGCCGGATCCCGAGCCGCCGTATCGCGAGCGCCGCCTCGCGGTTTCCGGCGGCCGGCGAGACCAGCGCAAGGTCGGGGGAGAGGGCGACCACCGCCTCGACCGAGGGATCCACGAATCCCCCGATCTTCGGGAGCCGGCGCGCCTCGGGAGGCCAGTCGCAGTACTTGGTCACGCCGACGACCCTGTCTCCGAGACCGAGGGCGAAGAGGATCTCGGTGAGCGCCGGGCTCATGGAGACGATGCGCGACGGTGCGGACTCAGGCGGAGACGCCGGTGCGCCCGCCGGAGGGCCGCCGCACCCGGAAGCAAGGAACAGGAACGCGGCCACTGCCCGGGCCGCCCGGCTCATCGGATTTGATCGAGTCGTGGCGGAGTTCCTCTCGGGCGCCCTCCGGCTCACCCGAGCCGGCGCGCGCCGGAGATGCTATCCGCCGCGGGGGTCGCTGTAAAGCGAGCGCCCCGCCGGTCCCACGGGCCCCAGCTATCGCGGTGACTCGCGCGGCGTCACGGCTCGAAGCGGAGCTTCTCGAATTTCCAGACCTTGACCGGCACGCCGTCCTTGAGCGCGGGCTCGTAGGTCCAGCTGCGCGCGGCTCTCTCCGCGGACTCGTTCAGGTCGGATCCCGGAATCCCCTGGATGACCTGAACGTCGGAGACCTTCCCCGTCTCGTCCACGAGGATGTTCAGGAAGACCGAGCCTCGCTGGCGGAGCTGCCGCGCGCGCGCGGTGTAGGCGGGAGCGTCTCGCTTGACCGTGACGGGTGCGGAGTCCACCTCGTCGAGATTCATGAGGGCGCCGCGGGTGACCGTCTTCTTCGGCGCGGGAGAGGGCGCGGCTCCGGCTCCGCTGCTGGAGGGATTCGGCGCCTGAGAGGAGGCCACCGGGGGCGCAGCCTGTTGCTGCACTACGGCGGCTGGCACGACAGGTCGAGCCTCTTGGACGACCGGAGGGGGCGACCCTCCCTGCGCTGGCAACTCGCCCTTGTGCGATGCCGGGGCGGCAGCGTCGTTCCTGGCTTCCTGGGCGACTCTGGGGGCGGAATGGCTTTGAGCGACCGCCAGTGGTTCCTCGACACGGACAGGGGCAGGTCTGGGTAGAGCAGCGGCGGCGGGCGGGGCGGAGACCGGGGTCTTGGGACGCGGGTCGGGCTTCGTGGCCGGGAGGTTTGCGGTGGCTCCACGACGACCCGCAACAGGGACCTTCTTCACCGGGCTCGCCGACAAGAGATCGTTTCGCGCGACCTTGAGCCCTTCCTCACTTGAGGACACTTTGCCTTCGACGAGGGGAGAGCCCTGCGCGACGCTCTTGGAATCTTCCGGCCCATTGCGATTGGCGGTGCCGAGCATCAAGTACAGGGCGCCGGAGGCGACGACGCCGACGACAGCGACCCAAACCCACCAGGGAGCCCGAGGCCTTGGGTGCGACCCCACGGGAAGAATCACCGAGTCCCGGACCGAAGCCGCTACGGCGACCCGTGGCTCCTCGCGAATCTCGGGTCGGGCCGCGACGGCCGGAAGCGGCTCTTCACGGCGAGAGGGTTCTTCGTGACGCGGCTCCGCGAGGGCGCTGGTTTGCGCCGGGGATACTGCGAGAGGCACCCCCCCGGTCGAGGACGGCCGCTCAAGACCGGAGCGGCGGCGCTTTCGTGCCCGGGTGGCGTCGAATCGCACCACGTGCGGGTCCGCCTCGGTCCAGGCGTCTTCTGACTCGACCTCGGTCGATTCGCCGGCCGGGAGAGTCTCGGTCACCGGAGATCCCGCCGCGGCCATGGTGAAGGTCGGCTCGGCCGTCGAGATGGCCGGAAGACGCCCGATCGGCGGTTCGAACGGTTCGGCGAAGCTCGCGGCGGGGGAGGGCTCGAATGATGGATCGAGATTTTCCACGAGGACCGTTTCCGGAACCGCGGCCGCGGTCGCCAACATTTCCGGTCCGAGGTCGGGAACGACGGCAGCGCCGGGCCACGACGGGAGTCTCATCCCGTCGTCCGGGAGGATCGCGTCGAGCCGCGCCATGATCTCCTCTTCCGTCAAGTCCGCGACGATGGCGGCCGCGGAGGAAGACGACAGGCCGCTCGAGCGGATCTCTCCCGGGTTCTTGGCGCCGGTGAACTCGGCCTGGGTCCGTTGGAGGACGGGTGACTGTGCTGACGCCTTCGCAGGCGCCACGGGTGCCGACCGGTCGGCTTGTTCCTGGGGGGCCACGCCGCCGCTCAGAAACCGACCACACAGCTCCACGAGCCGCTCGGGCGCGATCGGCTTCTCGATGTACTCGTCGCATCCGTAGATGTGAAGCGCCTGGGTGCGGTACTTCCGACCCTTGTAAACCGCTGTCGTGATGAGAACCGGCGTCCTCTTCCCCTGGGGCGACTTCTTGATCGTCTGGCAAACCTCGAAGCCGTGTTTCTTGGGGAGCATCGCCTCGATCAGGACGAGGTCCGGCTTGATCCGGCCGAAAGCCTCGAGGCCGGCCACCCCATCGGTGGCGACTTCGACCTTGTACCCGGCCTGCGCCAATGGAATACGTGCCGCGTCGATACTCTTCGGCTCGTAGTCGACGATCAGTATCGTATAATCCGCCATCGGACCACCCAGGGCCGTCGCTGGACGGGCGGTCCGGCCTGTCCCCGCGGCCGGATGCCGGGCCGGCGAGCAGTCCGCCCCCTCCGGTGAACTCCCGACGGTGCCCGGGGAAACATAGGGTCCGGGTACCCGGCTTTCAAGCACGTCGAGGCGTGGTCATTTGCTCCGTCTTACCGCCGATATCGACCCGTCTTGGGATGCGGCGCTCCTCGAGGCCGCGGGGCTCGAGGGTTCACGCGCGAGGCGGGTTTTGCTGTTCCTTGAGGATCGGGAGGATCTCCGTATCGAGGTCAGTCCGGAGGGCGTTCAGGAATCGGTGCAGTCGAGGCTGCGTGGCCTTTCGGTCAGGGGAGGGCCTGGCGGATGTTTCGAGGCCGCGATCGCGGACCCTTCGCCGTCGGACGCCCTCCCGCTCGCCGAAGCGGCGGCGGCGGGAGCCGCGCCCAGGTGGAGCGCCAAAGGCCAAAAGGCGGACGCGGGGTCGCGAATCGACCCTCGCGCCGCGCTCGTCAATCTCGAGCGACTCGTAAGGGTCGCGGAGCGAGCGGTGGGAAGGAAGGGAAGCCTGATCACGGCGAGGTGGATCGCTTTCCGGCAGGGCGTCCGGGTCGCCGGGCCCGGACGGGACATTGCGGCTGACTTGAGGATGGGGTGCCGCGTGAGGCTCGACGTCCGGGTCAGCGGACGCGGGACCGAGGGCAAGGCCGTAGGTGAGCGAGTCCTCAGGACGGGTCCCGTGAAAGGGCTCGAATCGCTGGCCGCAGCGGTGGTCCAACGCGCCTTTGCCCGATTGGACGCGAGGGAGGCCCCGCGAGGCAAGTTTCCCATCGCCTTCGCGCCCGGCGTGGGCGGTATCCTGATCCACGAGCTGGTCGGTCACGCCTTGGAGGCGGACACGGTTCGGCGCGGCGCATCGGCGCTCGCGGCCGCCGCGGATCCGATCGCGACGAAACAAGTGCTGATCGTCGACGACCCCCGCCGGGGCCGGGCGGCATGGCGGCTGGATGACGAGGGTGAGGAAGCGATGGCGACCACCCTTGTCCGGGATGGGAAACGTGCCGGGTTGATTCATGACCAGAGGTCGGCCGAGGCCGCTGCCGCATCCCCGAACGGACACGGCCGACGGTCGTCATTTCAGGAGCCGGTGCGGCCAAGGATGGGTTGCACGTTTCTGGCCGCCGGCACGCTCGATGCCGCGGAAGTGCTCGAGGGCATTCCGCGCGGCGTCTACATCCATCGCATGGAGGCCGCGAGCGTGGACACCGCCACGGGTGAGGCCACGTTCCGAGTCACCGACGCGGACCTCGTTCAGCGGGGCCAGCTCGATCGCCCGCTCAAGCCGTTCGTGCTCGCGGTGGCCACGCGTGAAGCCCTGTCCACGCTCGACCGAATCGCGTCCGACCTCGCCTTCGATACCTGCATCGGGTCGTGCTTGCGCGACGGTCAACCCCTGGCCACGAGCGTCGGCGCGCCGACATTCAGGACGGGCTTGACCACGGTCATCCCATGAAGGGAATTGAAAGTTCCTGCTCCCCGCGGACCGAACAGGGTCCCCGTGGGGATTCGCATCACTGCAATGTGCGAGGTCTCTCGTGCCGTCAGGCGGCGGTCGAGAGCGTTCTCCTCGATGCGAAGCGGCTTCATCGTAGAGCGCGCGGCGCGGCGCAAGGCTCGAGCATCGAGATCTTCTATCGGTTCAGTGAGCGCGTCCGCGCCAGCGTGGAGCCTCCCGAGACGCGGATTCGATCTCATTGGGCAAGGGAAGAGGGCATGGCGCTCCGAGCACGACGCCGTGGCGAGGGGTATTCGTTCGTCGCGTGCTCGGGCGGCGGCCGCGATGCGCTCGACCGCGCATTGTCGCTCTCACGTCAGGCCCTTTCTCAGGGAACGCCCGAGGAAGAGTTGTGGGCGACCGGAACCGGGGAGGCCCTGCTCGACCTGGAGCCTGGCCTGGTGCTGCCGGGGTTAACGGAACTCGCCACCTGGTTGAACGAAGCCGTCGCTCTCGGCGAGAAATCCATGGGTGGGACGGGGCAGGTCTTGGGAGCAGCATGGGTGGAGGCCGGTCTGACGGTCGAGACGCTCGTGGCTGAAGGTGGCCTACTGGCAGCGCGCTCCCGTGGACGGGTCTGGGCACTGGCCATGGTCCGGAACAACGGTCGGACGTCGCTCCCGGAACGGCCGAAGGTCCTAGCTGCCAGGTCGCTCAAGGAAATGGCGACCGACGGATGGGCTATCTCGAAAGATAGGGACGCTCTCCGGGCCGCCTCGGGGCGCGCGCCGGACGTCGGCGACCTCGCGATCACCGGAGATGCTGCTGCGCTCCTCGTCGCGAGCCTCGTCAACAGATTGCACGGATCAGGGGCCATGGCGGGGCAGACCGTGGGTCGAGCTTGGCGCGTTCGAGACGATCCCTGGGATCCGGCCGGGCTCGCCGGTGGTCGGTTCGACGATGCGGGATTCCCGACGAGTCTCCTCGTGCTCGCGGACGGGTCGAGCGTCGTGGGTCGGCTCGGGCTCCGCGGCCACTTGCGCCGGCCGTCGTTCCGGGATCTCCCGACACCCATGTTTACGACCCTTAGGGTCGAAGGAATGAACGATCCGATGCCCGGCGGGGGATTCCGGGCGGCTGGCCTGCGGATTCACCGTTTGGAGGCTGACCGTTGGATTCTGGACTTGGAAGGGTCTTGGATCCACCGGGGCCGTCCCGCGGGGGGACTCGAACGATTGCAACTGGGCGTCCGGCCACAGGATCTCGTCGCCCGCTGCACCGGCTCCACCGGCCAGGCCGTCGGCCACGCCAACGGTGTCGTCACCCCCACGCTGGTGTTCGAGGGTATCCGTTTCGATTGAAGCGTACGTCCCTTGTCAGGGTCTAAAATCCAACAAGCCTACGGAGAGGAGGCCCTCGGCGACGGGTGCCGTTTCCGGCGAACGGGGAAGGAGTCGTGCGAGCCGCTCCAGCGTCCTCGGCACCCCCTCGAGATAACGACGCCGTCCCAAGACCGTCGCCTGGTAGCCGAACGTCCCCAGGGCTTTGATCAACCGCTGCGCCGCGACCACGACGAGCCCTGCCTCAAACACGTCGCGGGGTGGGGCGCCTGGAAGGGTGTCACGGAACGACTCGATCAGGCTCGAAGAGAGATCATCATCGAGACTCGCGTACGCATCGTATACGAGGGACACGAGATCGTAACCGAGTGGACCCCGGCGGGCGTCCTGGATGTCCACCAACGCAAGCGATTCGTCGTCGCGCACCATCAGGTTCCGACTGTGGAAGTCTCGATGGCAGAGCACGGGATGAGCGCAGTCCGCAGCGCGTTCCGCGAGGTCGTGGAGGGCCGCGACGAGGCCGGCGGGTGCGGCGCGGACTCCCGCCAGGCCGGCGGCGTAGTGCTCGAGGAAGAAGTCCATCTCGAACCGGAGTCGCTCCGAGTCGAGCGCGGGGCTCGACGCGCGGTTAGAGCGCCCGAGAGAGGCCGTACCCCGGGTCGCGATCGCCACCGCGAGGGAAACTGCCTGTTGGTACAGTCGCTCCCGCGCGACGGTATCCCCCGGCTCCAGGGCGGCAAGGGTGCTCTCGAGCGTACGGCTTCCGAGGTCCTCGAGGACGAGACAGCCCTCCTCCGGTCTGACATGCTCGACCCGGGCCACCGGGAGCCCGGCTTCCTGGAACAGGCGCGCGAGCCGGACATCGTCCGTCTCGCCGTCGAATGGCGCACCGTAGTCCATCAGGATCCAGGAAACGCCGCCAACGGGTATGATCCGGTAGAACCTGCGAGTGGAAGCGTCGCTGGCCACCGGTTGCACGCTCGAGCCGGGAAAGAGCCGCTCGACAAGGGCCGCTGGCCCCGGGCGAAGAGCCCAGCTCAATGCCGGGCCTCCCCGAGCGGCCTGATCAGCAGCCCTTCGCGCCTTTCTGTGTGCGCGGGGAGAATCGAGGCGGGGTCGGTCTCGCCACAGATCATCACGCCCTCGATGTCGAGCCCGGCCGGTATTTCGGTGCCCGGGCCCACAATGACGCGCCGAAGTCGGCTCCCGGGGCCGATCCACGCTTCCTCGAGGATCACGGAATCCTCGATCACGGAGCCCTCCCCCACGAGCGCCGCGAGCCCGATCGCCGAGCGACCACGGATCTCGACCCCATTGTGGAGGTCCGCCCCCGGGCCGAGCGCGACGGTCGCGCGACCGACATTCCGGATCGGGTCGGTCTCGAGGATCGCATCCCGGACCTCCGGACGAAGGTCGAGCAGGCCCAACGAGTTCTCGAGGAAGTCGAGAGGAGAGCCGAAGTCGAACCAACGCCCGGTGTGATGGTAGGAGGCGAGCCGTCCTTCGGCAGCGAGACGGCGATAAACGTCCCGGACGATATCGCTCGTGCCGTGGCTCGGGATCAGGTCGAGAACCTCCTCTTCGATGAACTGGAGCCCGGTGAACAGGCTGCGTCGCGCGACGTTCTTAGGGTCGGTGGCGGGGGCGCCAGCGAGAGAGAGCACCCGCCCGTCGGCGTCCACCTCGACCACCGAGTAACCCGGCCGGGAAGGGATCAGGACGAGCGTGGCGGGGCAGCCGCTCGCCCGGTGCGCCACCGCCGCCTGCAGCAGGTCCACGTCGTCGAGGAAGTCGGAGTTCCGGACGAGAATCGTGCCGTTGCCGCGCAGAAAGCGTCCGGCATGCCGCAGGCCTCCGGCGGTCCCCAGAATTCGCTCCTCCGGCGAAACGTGGAGCCGTTCGACGCCGACGCTCGGCGTTTCCGCGAGGGTCGAACGGAGGCGCGCCGGGAGGTGGTGGAGGTTCACCGCCACCGAACTCGCGCCGTGCCGCGCGAGCCGCCTCAGGATTTCGAGGATCAACGGGCGCCCGAGCACGGGGATCGCCGGCTTGGGGACCGTCAAGGTGAGGGGAAGCATCCGCTCGCCGAGCCCCGCCGCCAGGACCATGGCCTTCATCGGGGGGCCTCGTTCCCGGAGCCGGTCGGGAACACGAGATCGCCGAGCTCGATCCCCAGGACGGCCGCGCGCTGTTCCTGAAGCTGCCGGTAGGTCGCGAGAATGTACTGAGACTCCGAGTAACCGAGGCTCGCCGCGACCCGGTCGATTGCGTCCGGCTCTCCTTCGAGCTCGACGAAGCATCCGATCGGGGTCTCGTCGAGCGCGATTTCTAGCCCCTCGAGGGCGAACGTCGTCCTGTACTTCTGGTAGCGGTAGCGTGGCGCGAGCCCGAGACCTTCCAGGATTCGCGCCGTCGCATCGGGGTCGCCGACCACGGTTTCGTGCTCCACGCGCACCTTGTGCCGGTGCTCGCCGGGAACCGGCGCCTTGTACGTCAGGATCGCCCGCCCGCCGGACCGCCGAAGCCGCAGGAGGCACCCCGCGGAGCGCAGCGGATCGCCGCGGAGGTCGTAGAGGACGTTGTCCTCGAGCTGTCTCTCGCGCTCGGGCCGCGCGCCGATCGACAGCAGGCGCGCCGCCGCCTCGGCGGGAGATGCGAAGCGGAGCTTGACCTCGGTTTCCCTGCCGGGAAGAGCCATCGAAATCCATGATACACCTCTCGACCACGGTCAAGCCGTGTCGCGATGGTTGACACGCGCCCGCTCGCAGTGCACGGTTATCGGCCGGATCCATGGCACCCGTCGTGCGCCGGAATCCCGGGTGGGAGCTTTGCTTGGAGGCGTGGAAGGCCAGCCACTGGAGGTTGCCGGTGCTGTCCGGCGTGCTCTTGGCCGCCGCCTACTTCGCCGTGCCCCCGCTCCTGCCGAACTTCGTCGCGTTCCTGCCGATGCTCCTCTGGCTCGATGCGAACCGCGATCGACCGCGCAAGGAGCGTCTACGCGCTGCGTTCCTTTTCGGCCTCCTGGCGTACTTGCTGGGACTGACCTGGATGCGGTCCATGCTGGAGTACTCCTGGCTCGCGGCGGTCCTTTACATCGCTCTCGCGTTCGGGTTCGCCGCCTATGCAACGGCGGCGCTGACCCTTGCGGCGTGGCTCCGGCATTCGGCACGGTGGTCCTGGGGAGCATCCCTGCCCGTGGCGTGGATCTCCCTCGAGTGGGAGCGAAACCTCACCGATCTGCGCATGACCGCGGACCACATGGGCCATACCCTCGCGGGCTACCCGTTCCTGGTCCAGTTCGCGGACCTCGTCGGTCCGTACGGCGTCGGCGCGCTGTTGCTCGCAGCGAACGGGCTCCTCTACGAAGCGTGGCGGAGCCGTGGTCGGCCGGCCGGGCGGCGCGCAGCACTCGTCCTCGCGGGGTTCGGAGCCGTGGTGCTCCTGTACGACGCCTGGGCGTGGACCCACCCGCCGCAGCCGTCCCGCACCGTGCGAGTCGGGATCGTCCAACCGAACGTGCCGCTCGACGTCAAGCACGGCCTCAAGACGGAGGCCGAGCAGTGGCGGACGCTATCGGCCATGAGCCAGGAAGCGACGGATCGGGGTGCCCAGATCGTGATCTGGCCGGAGACCTCTCGCCCGTGGCCCCTGCGGCACTGGGTGGACCGGGGCACGACCTTCGTCATGCCGGAAACCCAGGCGCTCGCCCGTCGGACGAAGGCGGACTACGTCGTGGGGGTCGAGTACTACCGGATCCGGGACGTCGGGCACCAGGACTTCTACAACGCGTCGATGGTGGTTCACGCGAACGGCGTGATCGATTCGGAATGGAGCGCGAAGATCTACCTGGTCCCGTTCGTGGAGGGGATCCCGTTCGAAGGGGTGCTCGGGCCGGTGCTCGCGGGACGCGAGGGCGAGATGCGTTGGATGGCGGGCGGGTTCAGTCGGGGTCCGCGAGTCAACCCGCTGCCGGTACGGGATTTGCGGGTCGGAACGATGATCTGCTACGAGGAGCTGTACTTCGACCTCGCACGGCGCCTCAGGAACGCCGGGGCGGATTTCGTGGCGATCATGACCAACGACGCCTGGTTCGGACGGACGTTCTTCCAGGGATACCAGGCGAACACGGTCCGAATGCGGGCGATCGAGAATCGCTGTGCGTTCGTGCGTGTCGCGAACACGGGGATCTCGGGGTTCGTGGACCCGCTCGGCCGCTATCACGGGTGGACCGACCTCGACGTTGCCGCAACCGAGGTCCACGAGGTGCCGCTGATCCCCGGGCGCTCGGTTTACGGGAGGACCGGGGACGTCGTCGCCTGGCTCGCCATCGCGGGGCTCGGGGCGGGAATCTGGGCGTCTGCGCGGGCGGATCGCAGGCTTCGTCGGCGAGAGGAGATGTCATGAGCTGGGTACTGGCGGATCTCACCTGGGAGGCGTTTAGAAACCGCGTCCCGTCGGAGCTGGATGCCGCGATCGTGCCGATCGGCACCCTCGAGGCCCACGGGGCGGTCCCTTTGGGCACGGATCTCCTCATCCCGGGGGCGCTCGCGGCCGATCTGGCGCCTCGCGTCCCCGCCCTGATTGCGCCCCCCGTCCCGTATGGGGTCACGAACTCGCTCCTGCCGTACCCCGGATCCACGACGGTGTCTTCCGCCACGTTCGTCGCGTACCTCTTCGAGGCCGCAGCGGGACTTGCCGACGCGGGCTTCCGCCGGATCGTCCTCCTGAACGGCCACGGCGGACAGAGCCGGGAGGTGTCCGACGTGGTGGCGCGGCTCTGGGCGGAGAAACGGGTGTACTCGGTGGCCGTCGAGTGGTGGGGGCTGGGGCGCCAGCCGGGCGTCGAGGTCTACGGCGACTACGTGTCGGGGCACGCCGGCGTCGAGGAGACTGCAATGGTCCTCGCGATAGCGCCGGACCTGGTGGACGCCGCGCGCGCCACGACGATCCGGAGGGCGCCGGTGCGCGAAGGGGTCAAGGCACGCCCCTTCCCCGCGAGCATCATCCTCGAGCGCCCCGAGCGGGACGGCGACGGCGCTCCCGTCCTCGACCGGGTCAAGGCCGCGGAGTTCCGGCGGCGCGTCGCCACCGCGGTCCTCGCGGCGATCCACGACGTGTTCGAGGGGTGGGAGGAGCTGCGGGGAAGGTAGGGAGACCTCTCAATTCGTCGAGACCGCGGGACCGGAGTCCACGACCACGCGGTCCTTTCCCAGCTCCTTGGCGCGGTAGAGCGCCCGGTCGGCCGCGCGCACCAGCGCGTCGGCGCTCTCCACGTCCAGGTGGGAGGGGTAGGTCGCGACGCCCGCGGAGACCGTGAGGCGCGCCGGCCCGTCGTCGGGCACGAACACGTACTCGCGCACCGCGGCACGGATGCGCTCGGCGACCCGCGCCGCCATCGAGCCCGCGGTGTGGGGGAGGATCATCGCGAACTCCTCGCCGCCGTACCGCGCCGCGATGTCGGTGCCGCGCGCCCCGCCGGCCACGAGCGTGGCGAACTCCCGGAGCGCCCGGTCGCCCGCCGGGTGGCCGAGGGTGTCGTTCAGTCGCTTGAAGTTGTCGAGATCGAACATGACGAGGGAAAGCGGCATGCCGTAGCGCTGGGCGCGGAGCCACTCCTCGGCCAGCCGGCGCTGGAAGTGCCGGAAATTGGAGAGCCCGGTCTTCTCGTCGATGACCAGGAGCTCCTCGAGCTGCTCGTTGCTCGCCTTGAGCTCGCGGGCCGTGCTCTCCAGCGTCATGTACAGCTCGCGCTTCCTCAGCATCGCCCGGATCCTCGCGTCCACCTCCTCGAACGCGAACGGCTTGACGACGTAGTCGTCCGCACCCGCGGCGAACGCCTCGACCTTGTCCTCGACGCTGTTCGACGCCGACAGGAGGATCACCGGGATGCTCTTGGTCGAGAGGTTCCTCTTCAGCCCGCGGGCGACGCCGTGCCCGTCGAGGACCGGCATCATGAGATCGAGGAGGATGAGGTCCGGCTGCTCCCGGGCGGCGACCTTGAGCCCCTCGTCGCCGTCCCGGGCCTCGAGGATGTCGTACGGCTGCCCGCGGAACCAGGTGCGCAGCAGCCGCGCGGTCTCCGGATCGTCGTCCACGACCAGGATTCGGGTAGCGGCCTCGATCCTAGCAGGACGAACGGCCATCGTCTCTCAGTCCATCTGTTTCCGCAGGAACGCGGGGACGTCGAGGTCGTCCTTCGTGACGCTCATGTTCGGGGTCCAACCCTCGTCAGTGGTGTCGAACTCCAGCTTGTCGGTGTTGCCGTGGCGCAGGAATCGATCGGGGTTGCGGACCACGGCAGGCGGAGGCTCCTGAACGATCGCGGCGGAGCGGGCGGCCCGGCGCTCGACCCCCGACAGCGCGGCGATCGCGCGATGTTCCTCCCGGACGAAGCCGGTGGCGATCACCGTGACCTTCACGCTGCCTTTCATCGCACGGTCGATCACCGTGCCGAAGATGATGTTGGCGTCGGGGTCCGCGGCCTCGTGGATGATGCCCGCCGCCTCCGAGACCTCGTGCAGCGTCATGTCCTCCCCGCCGGTGATGTTGATGAGCACACCGCGGGCGCCGTGGATGGACGCGTCCTCCAGGAGCGGCGAGGAGATCGCCCGCTGCGCGGCCTCGACGGCCTTGTGCTCGCCGTCCGCGATGCCGGTTCCCATGAGGGCCATCCCCATGCCGGACATGATCGTCTTCACGTCGGCGAAATCCAGGTTGATCTCCCCCGGCACGGTGATCAGGTCGGAGATCCCCTGGACCGCCTGCCGGAGGATATCGTCCGCCATGAGAAAGGCCTCGGCAAGCGGGGTCCCCTTCTCGACGGTGTGCAGGAGCTTGTCGTTGGGGATGGTGATCACCGTGTCGACGACCTGCCGAAGCGCGGCGAGACCCTCCTCGGCCTGAGACTTGCGCCGCCTTCCCTCGAAGTCGAACGGTTTGGTCACCACGGCGACCACGAGGGCGCCCAGCTCTCGCGCCAGGTTCGCAATGATCGGCGAGGCCCCGGTGCCGGTGCCGCCGCCGAGCCCGGCGGTCACGAACACCATGTCCGCGCCGCTCAGGTGCTCGCTGCGTGGAGCACTGAAGCGAATCGTGGAGTTCGCTGTCTCCATCGTGAAATGCGATTCCTGTTTTGTATATGTGCTGGAGGACGATGAACTCGTTTTGCGGGCGTCCAAGAACCCGCATCCGGAGGAAGTGGATCATTTGCGACTCGGTGTGGGAGAAGGAATTACCGGCTGGGTAGCAAAACACCAACAACCTGTAGCCATCGCGCGCAACGCTTTCCACGATCCGCGTTTTCAATTCTTTAACGAACTTCCTGAAGACCGCTATGAGGCGTTCCTCTCCGTGCCTATTCTTTGCCGGGGCAGGCTCGTCGGGGTCCTTAATTTGCAGCACCGTCAGCCGCATTTTCACACCAGGCGGGAGATCCGGTTGCTTTCCACGATTGGCTTTTTCGTCGGCGCCGAAATCGAGATGGCGCGCCTGGAAGAAAAAAGCTCGCAGCTTTCCGATGAGCTCGATGCGCGCAAGGTGATCGAACGCGCCAAGGGTATCCTCCAACAAGAATTAGCGGTCAGCGAAGAAGAGGCCTACCTCAGTCTGCGGAAACAAAGCCGCCAGATGCGGAAGTCCATGAAAGAAGTTGCGGAGTCCATTATCCGCGAGCACGGAGAGCGCACTCCGAAGCGATTCTTGGCTTGAGAATTGTGCGCCTATCATGATCCTCTTCCGAGGAACGCTCTAGCGGTTGCTTAGCCCTGCCGGGATATCCCAATTATACGTGGTTCGTTTTCTCCCCTCCGTAGCGCCGGGCGCCCCCTGAGTGCAGATCTGGGTCGACGCCGACGCATGCCCCCAGGTCATCAAGGAGATCCTCTACCGGGCCGCCGACCGCGCGCAGGTCCTCACCACGCTGGTCGCGAACACCGCGCTGCGCACC